>JAJFTU010000120.1 GCA_021372775.1 bacterium
ACTTCACCGCGGCGCCGGCGGCGCGGAGGTTGTCGATGCGTTCGACGTACGCGGCGGTCTCGACGCTGACGCCCATCCAGACGTTCTTCGGCCAGGGGAGGCGCGGCGCCAACTCGTTCAGCCGGCGCGCGCGCTTGGTCAGGACCTGGAACTGGTGCCGGCCCGCTTCCTCCATCACGGCGAACACGCGCGCGATGAACTCCTCCGGCACGAGCTCGTGAAAGAGGTCGCTCATCGAGTTCACGAAGATGCGCTGCGGCGTCTTCCACTCCAGCGGCAGCCGGAGAGCGTCCTCGTGGAGCGTCACTTCGAATCCGCGCTCGTACTGGGGCAGGCCCATCAGCCGCAGCCGCTTGGCCATCCGCTCGGCGTAGCAGTGCTGACAGCCCGGACTGACCTTGGAGCACCCCGTGACGGGGTTCCAAGTGGACTCCGTCCATTCGATCGCGGATCGGCGGGCCATCAGAGTTCTTTCTTGAGGATGTGGTCGGCGATCCTGAGGGCGACGTCGCCGCCCTTGCCGGGGCTTCCCGCGGCGAAGCATAGCATGTACAAGGGACAGCCCGTGGAGTTGCGCAGGAGCGCGTGGTTCGGCGCGACGACGGGAAACTCCTCGCTCAGTCGCCGCTTGTAGAAGGAAGCGATCGACTGCGCCGTCGCCGTCTTCTCCATCCTCTCCGGAATGTCGAACAGCGCCGGCTCCTGGACGGGCTGATAGAACTCGTCTCGCCACGCCTCCGTGCCGAAGATGCGCGTCAAGGCGGCCGCCCATCCCGGGGGGACGTTCCCGTCGCGTTGGAGAAGACGCTGCGTCGCGACGCCGAGCGGAAAGAGGACCCAGACGTCGATCGCGCGGGTGGCGGCGACGGCCTTCATCGTGCGCCACGCCACCTGCATGCCGTAGGGATCGAGGAACAACACCGCGCGGCGCTTGCGCCAGTCCTTGGCGGCGAGGGCTTGGAGGAGATCGTTCGCGTCGCCGCACCGGACGTCGAGCGACCGCTGCGGAAATTCGTCGGCCTGCGCCCGCAGAGCCTCGCACTTGACGGGATCGGCTTCCATGAAGATGTACCTGTCGAACGGCGGCTCGACGCCCAACGCCATGCGGGCCGAGCCGTCCAGAATCGGCTTGGCGTCGCGGTGGAAGTCGGAGAAGTCGAAGAGCGGCGCGGCGTTGTCCGCCTCGTCGCTCGGCCTGCGTCGTCCCGTCCCGGCGAAGGCGTCGATGTAGGCCGTGCGGAACGGCTGTTTCTTCATCACCTGCGTATAGGCTCGAAGGTAGCTCTGGACGATTTCCAGTTTCCTGGTCGTCCAGTCGCCGCCGAACGTGTGGACGCCGCCGTTGTGCGCCGAGCCGGACATGGCCCCCCCTCGCGGAAGATCGCCGAGCCGCGACGCTCCCCGATGCGTCGGCCCCCGGCGGGCGATCGGGCGAAGTGCACTTCGGGGTCCGAGCGCGACGCGCGGGGACCGTTGCGGAAGCGGGACGACGCGGCGCCCGACGGAGAGCATCGAGGAACGCGGGGCGCCGAACGCCGACGGGCCGCCTCCGGGCGCGCCGTTCGGGGACCGCGCGGCGCGGTCCGGCCGGCACGATAGAATGGCCGGCATGAGGCTCTCTCTTCGTTGCGCGGGATTGGTCGTCGCGGCGGCGCTCGGCGTCGCCGGCGGGTGCTCGTCGAAGCCGGACACGATCGTCGTCGTCACGGTCGCGGGGCTGCGGGCCGACGCGGTGGACCGCGCGGCCGCGCCGCGGATCGCGGGGCTCGGAGCGCCGCGGATCGCCGCGGCGCCGTCGCCGCAGACGACGCTCGCGCTGGCCGCGTTCGCGGCGGGGCGCCCGCCGCAGGAGATGGGGCTGGAGCACGGCGACCTGGCGCGGCTGCCGCTCGGCGCGACGACGCTGGCCGAGGAGCTGAAGCGGCGCGGCTTCGCCTCCGCGGCGTTCGTCGGGCAGGCCGACGTCACGCCGCTCTCCGGCCTCGCCCGCGGCTTCGACGCCTGGAGCGGCCCGGAGGCCTCGGGCGACCGCGCGGTCTCGGCCGACGAGGCGGCGGAGGTCGCGTCGCGCTCCGGCTTCACGCCGGCCGCGGAACTGGCCGCGAAGGCGGCGGCGTGGCTCAAGGAGCGCGCGGGGGAGAAGCGGCTCTTCCTCTGGGTCCATTTCGCCGACATCCCGGCGGCGGTGAGCTTCTCGGGCGAGCCGCCGCGCGCGGGATACGGGCGCGGGTTGGCCGCGGTGGACGCGGCGCTCGGCTCGCTGCTTGACGCGCTCGACGCCTCGGGGCGCAAGGGGCGGGTGCTCGTCGTCCTCTCGCCGCACGGCCTCGCGCTGGGCGACGAAGGGGAGACGCTGGCGGGGCTCGGGCTGCAGGAGTCGGTGCTGCGCGCGCCCTTCTGGATCGTCGGCGGGCGCGGCCCGGCCGGCTCGGCGACGGCGCCGCTGACGGCGCTGCGCGGCGAGATCCTCGCCCGCGCCGGGCTCGGCGGCGCGCCGGCCGCGGCCGCGGACGTGACCGCGACGACGAGCGAGCCGGCGCGCTTCTTCGGCTGGCCCGCGGAACGCGTCGTCGTCGGCGCCGACGGGCGCGCGGGGAGGCGCGAGGGGACGCCGCCGACGGACGCGCCGGCGCTCTTCGCGGCGATGAACCGCGCGCGCGAGGCGCTCTTCGCCGGGAAGGGACTGGAGTCGTTCGACCTCTACGCCGAGGCGGCGAAGAGCGCGCCGCAGGCGAGCGCGCCGCGCCTCGCGCTGCTGCGGCTCGCGTCGGCGCTCGATCCGGCCGACCGCGCGGCGCGCGCGGCGGTCGAGGGCGCGGCGGCCGCCGAGGCGCTGCAACTCGCGGGCGACGACCCCGCGCGGCTGATCGACGCCGCGGAGGCGCTCGAGCAGGCCGGGCGGAACGACGAGGCGCTCGCCGCGCTGCGGCGCGCGCCGACGGCGCGGCTCGGCGCGGGCGGGCGCGCGGTCCTCGCCGAGCGGTTCGCGGCGGCCGGCTCGCGCGACGAGGCGCTGGCGCTGCTCGAGCCGCTGGCGCAGGCGGAGCCGGACGCGCCGGAGCTGTGGGAGCTGGTCGGCGACCTGCACAACCGCGCGGGCAACGGCTTCCTCGCCCGGCAGGCGTACGAGAAGGCGCTGGCCGCGGGGCTCGGCCGCTCGGCGAACCTCGTGGCGAAGCTCGGCGACGCGCTGGCCTCGCTCGGCGACAAGGACGGCGCGCTGCAGCGCTACGCCGAGGCGGTGAAGATCGACCCGTCGTACCGCTATCCCCATTCGCGGGCGGCCGACATTCTGATCGAGAAGAAGGAGTACGGCGCGGCGGCGCACGCCGTCGTGCTCAGCCTTCCGGCGGCGCCGGACGCGGTCTCGGGCGCGCTGCTCAAGGGGCGCGCGCTGCGGCGGCGCGGGCTGCTGCAGGCGGCGGCGATCGAGCTGGAGCGCGGGCTGAAGGAGTCGCCGCGCGAGGAGCGGCTGACCTGCGAGCTGGCGGGGACGCTGGCCGACGGCGGGGCGCGCGACAAGGCGCGCGAGCTGCTCTCGGCGCTGCTGCAAGGCGCGCCGCGCTCGGCGCGCGGGATGATCGAGCTGGCGCGGCTCGAGGCGCTCGAGGGACGCGGCGCGGAGGCGCTGCGCCTGCTCGCGGCGGCCGAGCCGCTGGCCGCGGCGCCGCTCGCGGCGCGCGTGCGCGGCGAGGACGCCTTCGC
>JAJFTU010000121.1 GCA_021372775.1 bacterium
GACCCACGTCGCGAAGCTGGAGCGCCCTTCGAACCGCCCCAGCGCCTCCCAGGCGCGTCGGAACGCCTCCTGCGCGGCATCGGCCGCGCGCGCCGCGTCGCCGCGGCAGAGCGGGCGCAGGAAGCGGAAGACGCCGTCGTACGAGCGGTCGATCAGCGCGTCGCCGGCGTCGCGGTCCCCCGCCGCCAACGCGCGCGCCAACTCGATGTCGCTGCGTCGTTCCACTCTCGCCTCGGCGCCAGCATACGCGATGCGTCCCGGCGCATCGCGCCTCCGCGCCCTCCCGCGGCGCCGCGGCGGGGCGGCGCGCGCCCCGCCGGCCGCGCGTCCGCTCACTGCAGCTTGAAGGTCACGACCACCGTGAAGTAGACCCGCACCGGGCGCCCTTCGAGCAGCGCCGGGCGGTAGCGCCACTGCCGCACCGCGGCGACGGCCGCCGCGTCGAGCGTCGGCACGGAGCGGAGGACCCGCACGTCCTCGACAGCGCCGCGCTCGTCGATGACCGCCTGCAGGATCACGCGCCCTTCGATCCGCGCGATCCGCGCCGGCTCGGGGTAGGAAGGTTCGATCCGCTGCGTCAACTCGGGCGGGCGGACGTCGCCGACGACGATCAGCGGCTCTTCGGGCGCGCTCGTCTCCTGCTTCGGCGGCTCCTCGACGGCGGGGAGGAGCGGCTTCGTCGGCGATTCCGCGCCGTCGCCGGGAAGCGCGCCGTCGATGGCCGGGCCATTGCCGCCGCCGCCGACGTTCTCGTCGGCGGGCGAGGCCTTCAGGTCGTCCGGGGTCAGCGCTTCGGCGCGGACCGGCTGCACGATCTCGGCCTTCGGCGCCGGCGCGGGCTTCGGCTTCGGTTCGTCGCCGCTCTTCGGCTTGGAGCCGCCGCGCGGCGCCGTCGGCGGCGGCGGGGGCGCGAACTGCAGGCTCACCAGGCCGAAGTCCGGATCGGCGACGGTTTCCGCGACGACCATCGACGCGGCGACGGCGCAGCCGAGCGCGGCGACGTGCACGGCGGCCGCGACCGGCCCCGCCCACCACGCCCGCCCGGCGCCGCGCCGTCTTCCTTCGAGCAGCAGCGCCGCCTGCATTCCCTCGAACGTCGGATTCGACATCGCCGCCTCCTTTTCCGCGGGCGATCTTTCCGCCGCGCCTGTTGGACGGACGACGACGCGGAAACCGAACCGCGCCTGCGAAGGAGGCGGGGACGCTACCGGCGGAGGGCCTTGTCGAGAAACGCGAAAACGAGGTTCAAGTTGGCCGGCGTTTCGAACTGCGGGCCGCCGTGGCCGGCGCCGGGGAGGATCGTCAGGACCGCGCGGTCGCTCCCGGCCGCGGCGCGGATCGCGGCGACGAACTGGATCGACTGTTCCGTTGGAACCACCGGATCGGCGTCGCCGTGCTCGACGAAGAACGGCGGCGCGTCCTTGTCGAGATAGGTCGCCGGGGACGCCTCCGCCGCCAAGGCGGGCGCGTCGGCGACCGCCTTTCCGAGAAACCGCGACTCCGGCGAGCCGGCGGCGCCGTGGTCCGGCCGGCCCTTTTTGCCGGCGGCGAACTGGGCGTCCATCCGGTCGAAGTAGATCGGACCGAACCAATCGACGACCGCTTGAACGGCGCTCGATTCCGCGGCGTTTCCCGCCGCCGGGTCGTCGAAGCGAGGCGTGCGCCCCGTCGTCCCGAGCATCGAGACGAGGTGGCCGCCCGCCGATCCGCCCCACGCGGCGATCCGCGAGCCGTCGAGGTTGTAGCGCGCGGCGACGGCGCGCAGGAACCGCACGGCGCTCTTCACGTCCTGCACGGCGGCGGGGAACGTCGCCTCGCCGCTCATGCGGTAGTTGACCGAGACGACCGCGTAGCCGCGGCGCACCCCTTCCAGCGGCGCGGACAGCTGCCCGTCGGCCTTGTCGCCCATCATGAAGGCGCCGCCGTGGACGGCGACGATCACCGGGAACGGGCCGTCGCCCTCGTTGGGCAGGTAGATGTCCAACGCCTGCGCCGGCGAGAGCGTCGCGTAGCGCACGTCGCGGTATTGCCGTCGAATCCAGCTCGTTTCGGGCGACTTGACCGCCGGCCCCTGCGGCCGCGCGGGGGCCGCGGCCGGCGGTCCGCCGGCCCGCGGCGTCGTCGGCGGGGCCTGCGCGAAGGCGGGCGCCGCGCCCAGCGCGAAGACGGCGACGAGGAACATGAGCTTGCCGGACATGAGCCCTCCTTGGTGGGCCGAACCAGCGACGAGAACGTTGCGCGGCCGGCGATCGCCCGGCCGCGCCGGCCGGAACGACGCGCCATCTTCGCCGGTCGCGGCGGCCGGCTCAATGGCCGGCGAGAACCCCTCTGAGCGCCGCGGCCAGCTCGTCGAGACGGTACGGCTTGGCGACGACCGCCTCGAAGCCGTGGGCGTCGTACTCGGACATCACCGGGTCGTTGGAGTAGCCGCTCGAGACGATGGCGCGCACGTTCGGATCGACTTCGCGCAGCTTCGCCGCCGCCTCGGCGCCCCCCATCCCGCCGGGAATCGTGAGATCGAGAATCACCGCGTCGAACGGCCGCCCCTCGTCCTTCGCCGCCCCGCAGCGGGCGATCGCGGCGGCGCCGTCCTCGACCGTCTCCGCGGCGTAGCCGAGCCGCGTCAGCATCTTCGCGGCGACGACGCGCACCGCGGCGTCGTCGTCCATCACCAGCACGCGTCCCGCGCCGCGGGGCGCCTCGAGCTCGGTCGGTTTCTCGGGCCGCTTCCCGCGCGCCGCGGGGAGGAAGATCGTGAAGACCGCGCCGCCGCCGGGCGGCGAGGCGACGGTGATCTGTCCGCCGTGCCGCCGGACGATGGAGAGGGACGTGGCGAGCCCCAGTCCGTTGCCGTCCCGCTTCGTCGTCACGTACGGATCGAAGATCCGCGGCAGCAGTTCCGGCGGGATGCCCGGCCCGTCGTCGGCGACGCGGATCCGGATGTACGGGCCGGGGGGGAGCGGTGCGGTGTCGTCCTCGAAGATCTCGATGTTCGCCGCCTCGACCCGCAGATGGCCGCTTCCCCGCGCCGCCTGCAGCGCGTTGATCGCGAGGTTCTGGAACACTTGGCTGATCTGCCCCGGATCCACGTCGGCCGGCCAGAGATCCTCGGGCGCGCGGAACGAAGGCTCGAGCGGCGAGCCGCGCAGCGCGAACTCCACCGACTCGCGCGCGATCTCGGC
This sequence comes from bacterium, assembly GCA_021372775.1. Taxonomy (NCBI): domain Bacteria; species bacterium. The sequence goes on from JAJFTU010000121.1 coordinate 3,183, forward strand.
GATCGCCGCGGTCTTGCGCACCGGCGCGCCGCCGCGGGCGAAGGTCAGCAGCTGCTTCGTCAGCGCGGCCGCGCGGCCGCAGGCGTGCTCGGCCGCGCCGAGGATCGCCTCCCGTTCGTCGGCCGACGCCGCGCCGCGCGCCAGCGCCACGCCGCCGAGGATCGCGGTGAGGATGTTGTTGAAGTCGTGCGCGATGCCGCCGGCGAGGACGCCGACCGACTCGATCTTGCGCGCGGCGAGCAGCTCCTCCTCGGCGCGCCGCCGGCCCAAGGCGCCCGCGACGACCTCTCCCGCGAGGCGCATCAGGCGGGCGTCCTCGGGAAGCCAGCTCTTCTCGGCGCGCGCGGCGACGCACCCCATGACGCCCAGAAGGCGCGTCGAGGAGCGAAGCGGCACGCAGAGCGCGGACCGCACGCCGAGCTGCGTCCAGCGGGCCCGCTCCGCCTTCGCCGCCGGCGGGAGGTCGGCGACGCGGGGCACGTGGACCGTCTCCCCGGCGGCGACGAGCGGGAAGAGCCACGGGAAGTCGGCGATGGTCGAGGCGTCGAAGTCGGCGCGCGGCGGCTCTCCGCCGTCCTTCAGCCAGGCGTGGCTGTAGGTGATCGCGCCGTCGTCGTGGACGAGGATCAGGTAGGTGCGGTCCACCTCCGTCGCTTCGCCGAGGCTGGCCAGCGCCGATTCGATCCCTTCGTCGATCCGCCACGACGGCAGGGCGCTGAGGCGCGCGGCGATCGCCGACACGCGGTCCTCGAGGTCGAGCCGCCGCCGCAGCGCCTCCTCGGCGGCCTTCCGGCGGTCGAGCTCCTGCCGCAGGTCGCGCGTGCGCCGCCGCACGCGCCGGCGCAGCGACCATGTCCAGACGAACGCCGCGGCGAGCAGCGCGAGGAGCGGCGCCACGACCATCGCGCCGTGGCGGAGCGTCTGGCCGAACGAGGCCCCGCGCGGCTCGAGCACGCCGAACCACTTGTCGGTGAGCGCCTGGAGCCGCCCGGAGGCGCGCAGCGTCGCCAGCCCCTCGTCGAGCCGCGCCGCGAGCGCCTGGTCCCCCTTGCGGACGGCGATCCGCAGCTCGAACGAGCTGAACGGCGGACCGACCGGGAAGACGCCGCCGAGCCCCAGCCGCTTGGCGAGCGTCGGACCGTAGGCGTTGGGCGCGATCGCCGCGTCGCCCCGTCCCGAGGCGAGCAGCCGCAGCGCCTGCGGCTCGCTCTCCACCGGGACGATCACCGCGCCGTCGGCGCCGGCGGCGAGGAGGTCGTGGGCCATGCTGCCGCTCTCGACGAGGACGCGCCGCCCGCGGAGATCCTGCGGCCCGGCGATCGACGGCCCCCCGGCGCGGGCGAAGACGGCGTAGTGCACCACCATGTACGGGACGGTGAAGTCGACCCGGGTCGCGCGCTCCGACGAGTAGAGCATCCCGGCGAGCGCGTCGATCCGTCCGTCCTCGAGCTCCGGCCTCATCCGGCACCAGTCGTCGGCGCGGAACTGGACGTCGAGGCCGGTCGCGGCCGCCGCCTCGCGGACGACCTCGACGTCGAAGCCGGTGGGGGCGCCGCTCTCCTGATACTCGAACGGGGGATAGTCGGTGTTGACGCCGACGACGATCGTGCGGCGCTCGGCCGACGGCGCGTCGCCCGCGGGGCGGGCCGGCGCCGCGGGCGCGGCCCACGCCGCCGCCGCGGCGCCGAGGGCGCAGAACATGACCGGCGCGCACGTCACCGCCGCGATCCTCCGTGAAGAGAACTTGGGCGCTGACATCGACCCCGGTCAAGGGGCGATATCGCCCCGCGAATGGGGCGAGGAGATCCATTTCCGGGGACGGATCTCCGCGAACATCCGCGGGCGCCCCGCGCGGCGTCGATGGGCGGAACGGCGCCCGGAAATCGGCGCCCCGCACGCCGCGGGCGCCTGCGGTTTCGCGCGCCGGCGCGGCGGCGCCTACAATCTCGCCCCGTGAACGCGAACCGCGGAACGATCGGCATCTTCGATTCGGGCGTCGGCGGCCTGTCGGTCCTCCGCGCCCTGCGGGCGGAGCTGCCGCGCCACGAAATCGTCTACCTGGCCGATCAGGCGCGCGTGCCGTACGGGCCGCGGCCGCTCGAAGAAGTCCGCGGCTTCGCCGTCGCCAACGCCCGTTTCCTCCTGGCCCGCGGCGCGCGTCCCGTCGTCGTCGCCTGCAACGCCGCCTCCGCCGCCGCGCTCCGCCACCTGCGCGAAATCCACCCCGAGGAACTGTTCGTCGGGATGGAGCCCGCGGTGAAGCCGGCCGCCGAGAGGACGCACAGCGGCGTCGTCGGCGTCCTCGCCACCCCGGCGACCTTCCAGGGGGAGCTCTACGCGTCGGTCGTCGAGCGGTTCGCCGAGGGGGTCGAGGTGCTCGAGGACACCTGCCCCGGGCTCGTCCAGCGGATCGAGGAAGGGGATCTCGACGGACCGCGCACCCGCGCGATCCTCGAGCGGGCGCTGCGGCCGATGCTCGCGCGGAAGATCGACGTCGTCGTGCTCGGCTGCACCCACTACCCGTTCGTCGTGCCGCTGGTGCGCGAAATCTGCGGTCCCGGCGTGCGGGTGATCGATCCCGCCCCGGCCGTCGCGCGGCAGGCGGCGCGGTTCGCCGGCGCGCCCCCCGCCGACGATCGCGCGGGCGCGGCGACCCTCTTCACGACCGGCGACGCGGCGGCTCTCGCCGCGCTGGCGCCGCGGCTCCTCGGGACGCTCGGCGAACACTGCGCCGTGCGGCACGTCGATCCGCCCGTTCCCGAGCCGGCCTGACCCCGCGTCGCCGGCCGCGGTCCCTTCCTCGCCGGCGGTAGATTGAAGAGAGCGGCGCGCCGCGGCGGCGCGCCGGCGGGAGCGGCGATGCGCTGGTCGGTCCGCGCGGCGAGGCTGTTCGGCGTGGACGTGAAGGTCCACGCGACGTTCGGGCTCGTGCTGGTCCTCGGCGCGGTCCAGTGGGGGACGGGGCGCGGCGCGGCCGGGGCGCTCTTCGGCGCGGCGCTGATGCTCGCGCTCTTCGTCTGCGTCGTGCTGCACGAGCTCGGCCACAGCCTCGTCGCCCGGGCCTTCGGCGTGCCGACGCGCGAGATCGTCCTGCTCCCGATCGGCGGCGTGGCGCTGATGGGGCCGATGCCCCGCTCGCCGCTGCGCGAACTGGCGATCGCCGTCGCCGGACCGCTGGTCAACGTCCTCCTCGCCGGCCTTCTCGCGCCGGCGACCGGCGTCACCGCCGCCCTCCTCGGCCTCGACGCGCAGGGGCTCGTCCGCGGGGCGGGGGCGCCGTCCGTCCCCACGTTCCTGCTCTGGCTGCTCGGGGCCAACGTCTCGCTGGCCGTCTTCAACATGGTCCCGGCCTTCCCGCTCGACGGCGGCCGGATCCTGCGCGCGCTCCTCGCGCTCTGCCTCGACCACGAGCGCGCGACGCAGGTCGCCGCCGTCGTCGGCCAGTTGATCGCCGCCGCCCTCGGCTTCTTCGGGCTCGTCTTCGGCGCGCCGACGCTCCTCCTCGTCGCGTTGTTCATCTTTCTCGGCGCGACGGGGGAGGGACGGCGCGCGCGCCTCGCGCCGCTGCTCGCCCGCCTCTCGGCGCGCGAGGCCTGCAACGCGCGCGCGCTCCGCCTCGCGCCGCAGGACACCGTCGAGCGGGCCGCGGACTACGTCCTCGCCGCGCACCAACCGGACTTCGCCGTCGTCGAGGAGGACCGGCTGCTCGGCGTCGTGACGCGCGACGACTTGGTGGACGCGCTGGCGCGCGGCGGGGGCGGCGCGGCGGTGGCGGGGATCATGCGGAGCGACGCGCCGCGGGCGAAGGCCGGGGCGACGCTCGCCGAGGTGCAGGACGCGCTCTACGCCGCGGGGGCGCGCGTCGCCGCGGTCTTCGACGGCGAGCGCTTCCTCGGGCTGCTGAGCCTCGAGGACATCGCGCGGGCGCTGATGCTCGCGCCGTGGCCGGAGCGGCCGGGCGCCGGCGCCGCGCCGCGCTGATCGATTTTTCGGGGGAGCGGCGCCGCGGCGATCGCCGGGCGCCCGATGCCGCGCCGGGCGGCGGCGCGGGACGGCGAGGCGCCGTCCCGCGGCCGCGGGCCCGAACTCAGAACGTGCGCGCGGCGCCGACCGAGACGAGCCGGCCGGGGGTGCGGTAGCCGGGGAGCTCTTCGTAGGAACGGTCGAAGAGGTTCTGGGCGCGGGCGAAGAATCGGACCTGCTTGAACGCGTGGTAGCCGAACGACGCGTCCACCCGCACGTAGTCGTCGAGCGCGAGGCCGGCCGAGTCGACCCGGTTCCGCACCGCGACGAGGGAGAGCGAGCCGTCCCACGGCCCGTCGGGGGCGTAGATCGCCGAGAGGCCGGCGGTCTGCTTCGGGCGGCGGGGGAGCCGCGCGCCGGTCTCGGCGTTCTCGGCGTCGGCGTAGGTGTAGTCGAGCGTCAGCCGCGCGCCGCCGCCGAGCCGCGCGCCGAGCGTCGCCTCGACGCCGTGCGTCTTCGCCCGGCCGACGTTCTCGGCGCGGTAGGTCCGGTCGTCCCACTGGATCAGGTCGTCGATCCGGTTGTCGAAGTAACCCACCTCCGCGTCGAACGCGCCGTCGGCGAAGGAACGGCCGATCCCGGCGTCCCAGCCGCGGCTCGTTTCCGGCTTCAGGTCGGGATTGCCGAAATAGGGGTAGTAGAGGTCGTTGAACGTCGGCGCCTTGAAGCCGGTGCCGTAGCTCGCGCGCAGCCGCGTCTTGCCGTCGGCGAACTTGTAGGCCGCCGTGGCGCGGCCGGTCGTCTTGCCGCCGAAGACCGAGTGGTCGTCGCGCCGCA
>JAJFTU010000122.1 GCA_021372775.1 bacterium
TTCCGAACCCCGTCGAGTCCATTCGCCCCCGAGCGAGATCCGCGCCGACACTTCCTCTACGCGGTGATTATGGGATTCCCGCCCCGGCGCAGGCAAGCGGCCGCGCGGAGGAAGTTTCGGGACGCGCCCGCTCCGCGCCGCAACCGTCCGCGTCGGCCCTGATCGAAGCGCCCGAGCCCGCGCGTCAGCGGCGGACGAAGCGGATGAAGACGCGGTAGTCCCCCCCCGCGAGATCGTCGGGCAGCCGGTAGGCGTCGGGGACGAGCAGCACCAGCACGCGCGCGCCCGGCGGGTCGATCTGGCCGGTCCGCGAGCGGCGGGCCTCCCCTTCCTGCGCCTTGAGCTGGTCGCGCGTCCGCCGCGGCGCCCGGACGTGGAGCACCTTCGCCTCGAGCGGAGCGGGCGCGTCGGCCGGCCGCCGCCCCGCGGCCGCCGTCGCGGGTATCGCGCCGATCACGACGTCCATGCCGCCTCCGCCGCGGCGTCCAAGTCGCCGCTACGGTCGGCTCTTCGGCCGGCGGCGATCGAACTTGAGCCAAAACGACTCGCGAAAGCGGGTCAAGCGCGGCGGAACGCGGCCGATAGGTAAAGCGCGGGCGCGGGCGCGCGCAAGGGCCTAGATTCGCCCTCCCCGGGAGGGGCGCCGGCGCGCCGGCGGGGAACGAAAGAGGACACGGACGCCATGGCCGAAGAACCGGGCAAGGAAGAGACCAAGAAGAGCGGCGGCTCCTCGATGATGCCGCTCGTGATCGTCGCGGTCGTCGCGGGACTCGTCGCGGGGGTGCTCGGCGCGGTCGGCTCGCGCATGTTCGGCGGCGGGAGCGGCGCCAAGGAACACGCGTCCGCGGCGGCCGAGGAGAAGGACAAGGCCCCGTCGGTGACGGCGGTCGTCCCGTTCGAGGCGTTCGTCGTCAACCTCGCCGACCCGTCGGGGAACAAGTACCTGCGGGTCGAGCTGAACGCCGTGGTCAACGACGCCAAGGTCGTCGAGCAGCTCAAGACCGACCAGTTGGTGAAGACGCGCGTGCGCGACCGCATCCTCACCGTCCTCAGCGCCAAGAGCTACCAGGACATCGGCACCCCCGCGGGCAAGGAAGCGCTGCGGAAGGAGCTGACGAAGGAAGTCAACAGCGTCCTCTCGCACGACGCCGTGCAGGAGATGCTCTTCGCCAACTTCGCGGTGCAGTGACTGAGGGGCGCCGCGAAGCGCGGCGCCGTCAGAGCGAGAGCAGCGCGGCGCGCGAGGCCGCGAGGCGCGGCGGCAATTCCAGCGCGAGCCGGTCCAGAAGGTCGAGCGGCACGCCGAGCCGTTCCGCGGCCAGCGTCGGGATCGGCGCGGTCACGCTGCGGGCCACCCAGTCGGAGACCACGACGATCGCGATGTACGGCGCGGCGTCCGACGCGGGGAACTCCGCCGCGTGGTGCAGTCCCGCGCTTTCGACGAGCGCGGGCGCCTGGTGCCAAAGCGTCAGAAGCGCGGCGCCGACCGCCGCGTGGTCCACGCCGAACGCCGCCCGCTCTTCGACGCAGGACGGGAGCGACCGCCCCGCCCGCTCGAACACGCCGACGTAGGCCTGTGTCCGCTGGGCCAGCAGCACGAGGCGGCCGCAGTCGTGCAGCAGCCCGGCCGCGAACGCCTCCTCGCCCCAGCCGAAGCCGAACTCGACGGCGAGGCTCCGCGCGGCGAGGGCCGAGGAAATCGAGTGCTCCCAGACCCGGTCGCGCGCGTCGGCGGCGCTCGGC
>JAJFTU010000123.1 GCA_021372775.1 bacterium
CGATCAGCGCCAGGCCGCCGAGCGGCAGGCCGGAGCGCGGAGCGGGGCGGCGCAGCAGGTGGCCGACGCCGCGGCCGCGCAGCGGCAGATGCGGGACCGGCAGGCCCGCGAAGTCCGCGACCTCGAGCGGCGGCAGGCCGATGAGCGCCGCCGGGCGAACGGCGCCGAGGCGGCGGCCCTCGAAAAGAAGCACGCCGCCCAACGGGCCGATCTCCAGAAGCGCCAGGACGCGGAGCGGAAGGCGGCCGCCAAGGACCGCCCGGCCCCGCAGCGGAAAGAACGCCAGAACGACGAGCAGCGGTAGCGCCGGCGGCTGAAAGCGTCGCGGACGCGATTTCGGGTCCGCGACGCGGGGGGAGGAACGCGGGAGGAGCCTCACGGCGCCTCCCGCGTTTGCGTTCAGCGCCCGATTCGCCGCGAAAAGGGGGACGCCGACCGCGGCTTGCACAATATAATAACCGAGTAAGTCTTTGCTGTTGTCGCAACGACCTTCCGACCAAGGCCGGGCCGCGGCGGCCACCTCACGAGGACGCGGCGAGGAGGCGGAGCGATGTTCGACCTGTTCAAGACCAAGGCCGAAGTGGCGAGCGCGGAGATCCACCGCGTCCCGAACGCCGCCGCGGCGCTCGACTTCATCTTCGACACGCTGCGCAAGGAAGGGGTCGCGGAGGCGCCCGGCGCCAAGGCGGTCTGGGTTCCCGGGCCGATCCTCGGCGCGCCGGCCGAGCGGATCGAGGCCGCCGTGCCCGGCGTCCACTGCCGGGTGACGCGCGAACTCGCCGCCGAGTCGAGGATCGGCGTGTCCGAGGTGGACGCGGCGATCGCCGACACCGGCACGTTGATGGTGGACGCGACGGCCGTGGAGCACCGGCTCGTCTCCACGCTCACCGAGATCCACGTCGCCGTCGTGCGCACCGCGCGGATCAAGCCGAACCTCCAGGCGCTCGTGGACGAGATGGGCGCGCCGAAAGGCGCCTACCTCTCGCTGATCACCGGGCCGTCGCGCACCGCGGACATCGAGCGGGTGCTGACGATCGGCGTCCACGGGCCGCGCCGGCTGATCGTCGTCTGCGTGGACGACGCGAGCGGGGTGAACTGATGGCCGACACCTTCAAGCAGAACATCAAGGAAGCGCTGGCCAACCCGAACCTCGCCGGCGCGCTCGGGCGCTTCTCCGAGGCGTACGTCGTGGCGCGCGCCAAGGCGTACGAGGGGATCGACTTCGAGGAAGTCCGCGGGCGGATCGCCGCGATCAAGGGCGCGGCGGCCGAGCGTCTCGACGAGCTGGCCGTGGAGTTCAAGAAGGCGGCCGAGGCCCGCGGCGCGAAGGTCTTCATCACCAACGACCCCGAGGCGGTCAAGAAGTACGTCCTCGACCTCGCCGAGAAGCGCGGCGCCAAGCTGGTCGTGAAGTCGAAGTCGATGGCCACCGAGGAGCTGCACCTCAACAAGGCGCTCGAGGCGCAGGGGATCGAGACGCGCGAGACAGACCTCGGCGAGTGGATCATCCAGCTTGCCGGGCAGCGCCCCTCGCACATGGTGATGCCGGCGATCCACCTCACGCGGCAGGAGGTGGCCGAGATCTTCAGCAAGGAGGTCAAGGAGCGGCTGGAGAGCGACATCCCGCGGCTGGTCGCCGTCGCCCGGCGCGAGCTGCGCGAGCGGTTCCTCGCCGCCGATCTCGGCATCTCCGGGGCGAACATCGCCGTCGCCGAGACCGGCACGCTGGTGATCGTCACCAACGAGGGGAACGGCCGCCTGGTGACGACGCTGCCGAAGACGCACGTCGCCGTCGTCGGCTTCGAGAAGCTCGTGCCGAAGTTCGCCGACATCGTGCCGATCCTCACCGCGCTGCCGCGCAGCGCGACGAACCAACTGCTGACCAGCTACGTCTCGATGATCACCGGCCCGGCGCAGAACACCGACGGATCGCCGAAGGACCTGCACATCATCCTGATGGACCACCGGCGGACGGAGATGGCGCGCGACCCGGTCTTCAAGGAAGCGCTGCAGTGCATCCGCTGCGCCTCCTGCCTCAACGTCTGCCCCGTCTTCCGGCTCGTCGGCGGCCACGTCTTCGGCGACGTCTACACCGGCGGGATCGGCGCGATCCTCACCGCGTGGTTCGACGAGATGAAGAAGTCGGAGGACATCCAGGGGCTCTGCATCCAGTGCGGCTCGTGCGTCAAGGTCTGCCCGGGGAAGATCGACATCCCCGGCCTGATCGTCGAGATCCGCCGCCGTCTCGTGCGCGAGGAGGGGCGGCAGTCGCTCGCCCAGAAGGCGATCTTCAAGGTCGTCAACAACCGCCGCCTCTTCCACAGCGTGCTGCGCGCGGCCTACCTCGCGCAGAAGCCGTTCGCCAAGGAGGGGTTCGTCCGGCATCTGCCGCTCTTCCTCTCCGGAATGACCGAGCACCGCAGCCTCCCGGCGGTGGCCGAGGTCCCGTTCCGGGACGAGTTCAAGAAGATCCCTCAGCCGGAGTGCCGCGAGACGGCCGTCTTCTACGCCGGCTGCCTGATCGACTTCGCCTACCCGGAGATGGGGCGGGCGCTGGTCAAGGTGCTCAACAAGGCCGGGATCAAGGTCGTGTTCCCCGAGGGGCAGACCTGCTGCGGCGCGCCGGCGCGCTACAGCGGCGCCTTCGACGTCGCCGCGCGGAACGCGATCGACAACATCGAGGCGCTTTTGGCCGAGGACGCGCAGTACGTCGTCTCCGCCTGCCCGACCTGCGCCGCGGCGCTCAAGAAGGACTTCGGCGAGAACCTCAAGGGAGAGGGGATGACGGAGTGGCTGGCCAAGGCCGACGACCTCGCGGCCAAGGTCTACGACTTCTCCTCGCTGGTGAAGAAGCTGGTGGACGAGGGGCGGCTGAAGCTCAAGCCGGGGGCCGACCTCGGCGCGGTGACCTACCACGACTCCTGCCACCTGCGGCGCACGCTCAACGTCTTCGCGGAGCCGCGCGAGCTGCTGGGCAAGGCCGGCTACGAACTGAAGGAGATGTTCGAGTCGGACACCTGCTGCGGCATGGGCGGCTCGTACTCGCTGAAGTTCCCCGAGATCAGCCGGCCGATCCTCGACCGCAAGCTCGACAACATCAAGGCGACCGGCGCGCCGCTGGTGGCGATGGACTGCCCGGGCTGCGTGATGCAGATCCGCGGCGGGCTCGACCAGCGCGGCGGCGGCGTGGACGTGCGCCACATCGTCGAGCTGCTCGCCGACAAGATCGAGTAGTCGCC
>JAJFTU010000124.1 GCA_021372775.1 bacterium
ATCATCCACCAGCTGCCGTGGTTCAAGGACGGCCGGTTCGCCGGCTTCGTCGAGATCTCGGTGCCGCTGCCGGCCGCGCCGCTGCCCCACTTCGACCGCGGGTAGGCGGGCCGCGGAAACGCGCAGAGACGCGCGGAGACACGCGGAGTCGCGCAGAGTCGCGCGGAAACGCGCAGAGACGCGAGGAAACGGGGGCCGGCGGATCGCCGGCCCCTTCGCTTTTCAGATCCCGCGCAGGTCGGTGCCGAGCTGCAGCACCCGCGCCGGGTCGGTGACGGCGCCGATCTTCACCGCGTAGCTCGTCTTCTGCTGGATGTCCTCGTCGGTGACGAAGTGCACGTCGAGCAGCCCCCGCGCGATCTTGCCGGTGCGCAGGTAGTTGACCTCCGCCAGCGCCTCGCTCCAGCCGTCGAGCCAGGTCTCGAGCGCCGCGCGCTGCGCCTCGTCGGCGCGGACGTGGATCAGCAGGTCGATGTCGCTCGCCGGGCCGGCGTTGGCGTTCTTCGTGCTGCCGAACAGGTAGACGGCGACGACGCCGTACTTGCGCGGGTCGAGCTGCGCCGCCAGCCGCTCCGCCATGCGGAAGCGCCAGCGCCAGTGGTCCTCCTCGGCGCGGGCCCGCGCCTGCGGCGCGCGCACCTCCGGCTCGCCCGCGGCGGCCGCCGCCGCGGCGGACCCCTCCGAGGGCACGCCGAGGAACGCCACCGCCTCGTCCAGCTCGGCGTTCATCAGCACGCGGAGCACCTGCCCGCCGGTCTCGGCGCGGACGTCCACGACGCGCACGACGTCGGCGAGGCGCGCCGCCTCGGGGACGAGGTCGCCGAGGACGTTCCGCGCGCAGCGCAGGAACTCCTCGTTGTAGACGATCCCCTCGTCGTCCGGGTAGAGCGGCAGGTAGCGGATCTGCGCCTCGACGAGGTCCTGGAAGAAGTGCGTGCCGAAGGAGAGGTCGGGGACGTAGTTCCCCTTCTTGCGCGCCACCTCGACGAGGATCGCGGTGTTGTTGATGTCGGAGTAGGTCACCGGCACGCCGAGGCGGATGTCGCCGCGGCTTCCCCAGCGGCCCGGGCCGATCAACGCGAACTGGCGCTTCGGCAGCAGCTTGTTGAGCCGCCCCACGACGCGGCCGACGTCGCGCAGCGTGTTCGGGTCGGGGATCTCGGCGTACCGCTCCGGATCGACGAACACGAGGTGGGTCAGGTCGGGCACGCGGCCGTTCGAGACGTAGCGCCGCGCGGTGAAGAGGACCTTCCCGTCGGGCAGGTCGCGCGGAATCCGCGCCGGGGAGTAGTCGGCGCCGTAGCTCTGCGGGCGGCACTGCAGCAGGTAGAAGTCCTCCCCGTCGTGGGCGAACTCGATGTCCACCGGCGCCGCCATCTTCTCGCGCAGCAGCGCCAGCAGCTCGCGCACGCGGGACACGAAGGCGGAGTCCTGCACCAGCCCGTCGAAGGTGAAGACCAGCTCGTCGCGCTCGAAGTCGAGGTCCGGCCCGACCGGGCGGCGCACGCGGTCGCCGTCGACGACGGAGATCATCTTCCGCACGCCGGGGTACTCGCCGCCGACCTCGCGCAGGAACTCCCGCGCCTCCACCGTCTCGAAGGCGTTCGTCTCGAGGTTGATCACGTCGATCCGCTTCGGCGAGTACTTGAGCGTCTCGTCCACGGTGACGTTGGCGCGCAGCCCCGGCTGCCCGGGGGCGATCAGCACCGGATAGTCGTCCGACACGCGGTCCACCGCGCGCGTGCCGAGCCCCGGGACGAGCCGGATCAGCCCGTCGCCGCGCTTGATCCGGGCCGACCAGCGGAACTCGTTGTTGTTGAACGCCACGCCGGCGCAGGCCGGCACCCAGTACTTGCCGACCCGCTTGCCGACGACCTCCTGCACGAGGATGCCCATCTCCTCGTGGACGTCGATCAGGTTGCGCTCGGTGCGGTACTCGAACGGGTCGGGACCGAAGACCGAGGCGTAGACCTCGGCGATCGCGTCCATCAGCGCCTCGAGCCGCGCCGTCTTCGGCCCCTGGTTGCCGAGGAACAGGCTCTTGTACTTGCCGGAGAAGGCCGAGCCGGTGCGGTCCTCGAGCAGGCTGGAGCTGCGGACGATGATCGGCGACTCGCCGAAGTCGTCGAGCGCGAGCGAGAGCCCCTTGGCGAGGACCGGCGGGAAGGATGAGTTCTTGAACAGCTGCACGAGGTGCGGGTACTCCTGCCGCACCTGCTCGATCTCCATGTACTTGCGGCTGAGCACGTCCTCGAGGTTGTTGTAGTGGACGAAGGTGTAGATGCCGTCGGAGGGGATGTACCAGGTCTTGGGGACCTTGATCTCCTTCAGCAGCGGGCTCGCCTCGGGCGAGTTCTCGATGATCTTCTTGGCGAGGAACAGGCCGGCGCCCTTGCCGCCCAGCTTGCCGTGGCAGCGCGGCGGCATGACGATCTTGCCGATCAGGCCGTAGAAGTCGTCGATGTGCACCGAGTTCTTGCAGGTGTTGACGAAGTCGAGCTGGTCGGAGAAGAAGCGCCGGGCGAGCGAGGCGCGCAGCCCCTGGCGGATCGAGCGCGAGAGGTCCGACTCGTCCACGTCGGCGTGGCGGTACCGCTCCAGCGCCTCGGAGATCTCCGAGAGCGGCGTGTCCTGGTTCTCCAGCGCGGTGACGAGGAAGCTCGACTTCTCCTCCTTGATCCAGCGCGCGAGGCAGGCGAGGATCTCCGCCTCGCCGAGGTGCTGGCCGGCGATGCCGAACGTCGTCTCGTAGAGGTCGAACCCGCCCATCTCCTCGCGCGGCAGCGGCCGGTTGACGTCGGCCGGGTCGTCTCCCTCGCGCGGCACGCCGCAGGAGGAGAACTGCAGCAGCTCGCGCGCCTCCTGCACGCCGGTCCAGCTGAGGTGGTTGATCATCTTCCGCGTGATCCGGGAGAGGAGCCCCGGGTCGGTGCCGCGGAGGAACTCGAGCACGACCCACCACTCGCGCTTCTCGGTGGCCGGGCTGCCGGCGAGCGCCGCCTGCCAGCCGTCGAACGCAGCGCGCAGCCGCCGCTCCATCAGCGCCTGCGAGAGCCGCTCGGCGACGGAGTCGATCAGCTTCCGCTCCTCCTTGAGGAACGGCCCCTCGTCGGCGCGCGGCATCTGCTGGCGGTAGGAGACCTCGACGGCGCCGATCGGCTGCCCCTGCACGATGATCTGCGCCGACTGCGCCCAGACGGAGTCCATGTGGTCCGGCGCCTGGATCACGCGGTCGTCGATCATGATCCGCGCCTCGCAGATCGCGGGGTACTGCCAGCCCGAGGGCAGGATGGCGATGATGCCGCGGCAGATCTCCTCGATCCCGAGGTCGCGGCGGGACAGCAGCTCGTCCACGCGGTAGAGGCAGTTCAGCTCCTTCGCCCGCTCCTGCAGCGTGCGGAGGATCTTCTCGACCTGGGTTCCTTCGGCGTTCATCCGGCCTCCGTCGTCCCCGTCAGTCGCGCGGCGCGAGGACGACTCCCCGCCCGCGCCGTCCGTCCACGCGCAGGTCCAGCGGCGCCGTGAGGCGGACGTGGCGCGTGTACCGCCCCTCCCGCGCGGCGGGCTGCGCGTCGAGCCACGCCCAGTCGATGCGGCGCGGCCCCTCGTGGCGCACCGTGAAGTAGGCCACGCCGAAGCTGGAGAGGTTGTGGAAGAAGTGCGAGCCCTGGCTCGGCTCGACGTTCATCTCCGGCAGGCTGGCCTCGATGATCGCCCGCGCGCCGGAGATCTGGCTCCAGGCGACGGGGATGCCGAGGCTGGCGTGCGAGCTGCCCCAGCGGCCGAAGCCGATCAGCAGATAGCCGCGCCCCTCGTCCACCAGCCCGCGGTTCACGATTTCCAGTTCCGCCGCGATCTCCGGCGTCGCCGCGGAATCGAAGCGGTCGGGGCGGACGTAGACGACGTCGCGCAGCGTGCCGTCCACGCCGTTCCCCATCGCCGCCTCGCTCGCCGCGACGGCGCGCGGGTCGTCGAGCAGCTCGTCCGGCAGGTCCACGAGCGTCGTCGAGACGACCATCGGCCGCACCTGCAGGAAGCCGAAGTGGACGCGCGTCGGCTCGCCGCGCCGTTCGACGAACGACGCCGCGAACTCGATCTCGACCTTCGCCGAGAGGGCGCGCTCCGCCGCGGCGAGGAGCGCGCGGACGGCTTCGTTGAGCGGGAACTCGCCGAGCGTCAGCAGCGGGGCGAAGTTGAGGATCCGCGGCCCGTCGGCGCCGATCCCCGGGACCACGCGGTCGCGCGCGCCGTCGTAGGTCGAGGCGACGTAGCGCAGCGCGCCGTCTTCCTCGGCGTCGGCGATGTCGGCCTCCGTCAGGTACTCGACCTCGTTGATCGGGTCGTAGGCGGGAGGCGCGCCCATGTTGACCGCCCAGAAGCGGGTCTGCGTCTCGGCGAGGTACTGGCGGATCGAGCCGAACGGCGGCGTCCGCCGCGGCTGCGCGGGGGAATAGTTCCAGGCCACGCCGCCGTCCACGATCGTCTTGCCGAGGCCGAGGGCGAGGTTGACCACGCCGTCCTCGGGATTGGCCCAGTTCGTCGGATAGAAGTTGTAGGAACGGGCGACGCCGGAGACGCCGGGGTAGAAGCGGTCGCCGTGCCGCCGGCCGACGACCTCCTGGATGATCGCGGCCATCTTCTCGTCGCCGACCGACTTCCCGGCGGCGACGCGGTAGTCGCGCGCCGCGCGGAAGTAGGTCGAGGCGTAGACGAACTTGACCGCCTCCGCCAGCCGCCGGAAGCGGGTGTCCGGATCGAGCTGGTTGTTGGGGATCATCTTCGTCGCGTAGACGCCGGCGAACGGCCGATAGAGCGCGTCCTCGAGCAGGCTCGAGGAACGGACGGCGAGCGGCGTGCGGACCGCCTCGATCAGCGCGCGGAGATCGCCGACCATCTCGACCGGCAACTCGGCGCGCTGGAACGCGGCGGCGAGGTTCTTGTCGTCCGGCTCCGCCTCCACGACCGCGCGGAGCCCGTTCCGCTCCATGAAGCGGTCGAAGTGGTCGGTGGCGACGACGGCCGAGGTCGGGATGGCGATTTCGACGCCGGGATAGGCGGCCGCGTCCAGCTCGCGGACGAGCACGTCGCGCATGAACGCCAAGCCGGCGGCCTTGCCGCCGAGCGAGCCGCCGCCGATCCGCGTGAACCGCTCGCTCCCGTCGAAGAAGCGGCGGTCGAACCGCGGAACGCCGCCGTCGTCGCCGCTTCGCGCCATCGCCACGCCCTCCCCGCGCCGCGGATAAGAAGAGGGGGCGGAACCTAAGGCCCGCCCCCTCCGCCGTCTTCACTGCGGGCCGCGTCCTATTGTCTCAGGCGCGGCCGCCTTTCGGAAACCCGCGGCGATCAAACCCAGCCGCGGTCCTTGCAGGCCTGCGCCACGCGGCTGATCGAGATCACGTACGCGGCGTCGCGCATGTAGAGCTTCTGCTTCCGGGCGAGCTCGGACACGGCGTGGTAGGCGGCCGTCATCTTGACGTCCAG
>JAJFTU010000125.1 GCA_021372775.1 bacterium
CACGACGTCGCCGACGCGCTGCGCCGGCTGCCGCTGGACTTGCGGAACGCGATGTACCTCGAGGGGGGGCCGACGGCGCAGTTCTCGCTGGAGGCCGGCGACCAGCAGCTCGACTTTTCGGGGCTGTACGAGGCGGGTTCCGTCGGGGAGGGGCGCCGCGCCGACGCGGTCCCGATCCCCAACGTCATCGCCGTTCAGCGCCGCGTCCGCCGCTGATTCGGATTTGGTGCGGACTGCCCGCGCGTCTCGCGGGACGCGCGTCGTATCGACGCCATGTTCTCGACGCGGTGCGTTCGACGCCGCGGGCTTGGGGCCGTAACGAAGGGCGTGTAGGGGCGGCTGGCGCGTCCCGATTGCCGTGTCCCCGCTCACGATTCGTCCGCGCCTGCCGCCCGACGTGGACCTCGGGCAACGTTGCCTTTCGTCGTTAAAGGCAGGATTGCGCGTGGATCACGTTGCGCGGATCAGGAGAGCGGGGCCAGGGCGCGGTGCACGAGGGAGAGGGGATCGAGGAGGAGGCCGGGGAAGACGCCGAGGATGATCGTGCCGAGAACGGCGACGCCGAGCACGAAACGCGCCGACAGCGGCACGCGGATCTCCGACGAGAGCGGGTCCTCCGGCTCGCGCAGGAACATCGTCGTCACCACGCGCAGGTAGTAGGCCGCGCCCACCACCGCCGCCACGGCCATCAGCACGGCGAGGCCGGCGTGCCCCGACTGCAGCGCGGCGAGGAAGATCACCAGCTTGCCGTCGAAACCGGCAAGCGGCGGAATGCCGGCCATCGAAAGGAGGAAGATCGCCAGCGAGCCGGCGAGCCACGGGCGGCGCTTCCAGAGCCCCGCGAACTGGAACAGGTCGTCGGCGTCCGCCCCTTCGCGCTGGAAGAGCGAGACGACGGCGAAGGCGCCGATCGTCATGAAGCCGTAGGCGAAGAGGTAGAAGACGAGGTTCGGCGCGGCCACCGGCAGCGGCGCCAAGAGCGCCAGCGCGAGGTAGCCGGCGTGCGCGACGCTGGAGTAGGCGAGCAGCCGCTTCAGCCGCCGCTGGGCGAGGGCCAGCAGGTTGCCGACGACCATCGTCAGCGCGGAGAGCGCCGCCACCGCCGTCGTCCAGCGCTGCGTCGTGTCCGGCGCGCCGGCGAAGCCGGTGTGCAGCACGCGCAGCAGCACGACGAACGCCGCGGCCTTCGTGCCGACCGCCATGAACCCCGCGACCGGCGTCGGCGCCGCCTGGTAGACGTCGGGCACCCAGAACTGGAACGGCGCCGCGCCGACCTTGAAGGCGAAGGCGACGATGATCAACCCGAGGCCGGTGAAGAGCGCGACCGAGCCGTACGGCGCGAGGCCGTCGTTCGCGCGCAGCGCGGCGGCGATCCCCGGCAGGTCGAAGTGGCCGGTCGCGGCGAGGACGAGGGCGAGGCCGTAGACGAGGAAGCAGGTGGAGAAGGCGCCGAGCAGGAAGTACTTCAGCGAGCCCTCCACCGCCTCGGCCTTCTCCCGCGCCATGCCGACGAGGACGTAGAGCGGGATCGAGAGGATCTCCAGCCCGAGGAAGATCATCACCAGGTTCTCGCTGCCGACCATCAGCGTCATGCCGGCGACGGCGAGGAACGAGAGCGGGTAGACCTCGGGGCGGTGGGCCTTCGTCTTCTCGAGGTAGTGCGGCAGCAGCAGCACGGTGGCGAGGCCGGCGAGGGCGAAGAGGACGTCGAGCCAGAGGGCGAGCCGGTCCACGCGCAGCATGAACAGCCCGGCGACGCCGGCCGTCTCGCGGAAGTCGCCGAAGGC
>JAJFTU010000126.1 GCA_021372775.1 bacterium
CAGCCGGCGGCCGAGGAACGGCGCGCCCCCCGGCGCGAGGTCCGCGGCGCGGAAGTGGCGCGGCCGCAGCGCGGTCGGCGGCTCCGGCGGCGCGTCGCCGGGGAACGGGCCGAGATCCTCCGCCGCGCCGACCCAGTGCGGCGGACGGCGGTGGTAGAGGATCGTGTAGGCGCCCTCGAACCCGCGGCGCGTGAGGCAGTGCTCGAACGCCAGCTCGCCGTCGGGGGAGAAGACCGTGTGCGGCTTCGCGGGAACCGCGCCGCGCTGCAGGCGGTGGATCATCGACCCTCCCCTTCGTCCCGTTCCGCTCGGCGCCGCCGGTCGCGCGCGAGCGCCTCGAAGATGGCGCGGAAGTTCCCCTCGCCGAAGCCGCGCGCGCCGCGCCGCTGGATGATCTCGTGGAAGAACGGCCCGGCCTGCGGGTCGTCGAAGAGCCCCGCGCCGTCCACCATGAAGGCCTGCAGCAGATAGCGCTCGTCCTCGCCGTCGGCGAGGATCCCCAGCCGCCGCAGGTCGTCGATCCGCTCCTCGAGGCGCGGCACGTCGTGCGCCGCGAGCCGCTCCGGCAGCAGCTCGTAGTAGCTCGCCGGCGCGTCGAGGAAGCGCGCCCCCGCCGCGCGCAGCCCGGCGACGGCCGGGACGATCGCCGGCACGTGGAAGGCGACGTGCTGCACGCCCGGGCCGCGGTTCTCGGCGCAGAAGAGGTACGCGCGGCCCGCCTCGAAGTTCGGCGCCGCCGGCTCCTCGGCCGCGAACTTGATCCCCGACTCCGGATCCCACATCACGATCGCGGCGAGGCCGGCGCCGCCGGCGCGCGGATCGACGTCCCGTTCGTGGAAGCGGCTCCGCCAGTACTCGGCGAAGCCGAGGACGTCGCGCAGCCAAGTGACGAACGGCTCGATCGTGAGGAAGCTCGACGCGACGTGGTCCACGACCTGGATGCCGAAGCGGTTCGCCGCGGCGCCGGGCTCGCGCGGCGCGAACCCCGGCGGCAGCGCCCCTGCGGCGCGTTCGACGAAGCGGAAGCGGACCTCGCCGAGCGGCGCGGCGATCTCGAACCAGCGGTAGGGGCGACCCTCGAGGTCCCGCTCGTCCGCGGTCTCGGCGACGAGCGTCGCGCCGCGGCGCTCGAGCGCCGCGCGGGCGGCGGCCGCGTCGCGCACGCGCAGCGCGATCGTCGCCGCGCCGTCGGGGCGCCGCGCCAGCCAGCGCGCGGCGCGCGCGCCGCGCTCGCTCGGCGAGGCGACGGAGAAGACCGCCTTGCCGGCGCGGAAGAGCGCCGCCTGCTCGCCGCGGCGCGCGGCGACGCGCGGCTCGAGCCGCGCGATTTCCGGCACGTCCATCGTCGCCGCGTAGAAGCGGCGCGCGCGCTCGAAGTCCGCGGCGAGGAACTCGCAGCCGTCCCAGCCCATGATCCCGATCGTCGCGGTCGCCTGCTGCTCGTGGTCGGGCATCGCGTTCCTCCGCGGAACCGTCAGCCGCCGCGCGCCGCCTCGATGAACGCGGCGACCTTCCCGAGCGCGTCGGCGAGCGAGGGCGACTCGAAGAGAAGCGGCTGGTAGGTGGTGATCGGATTCGGCGTCTCCGCCGCGACGGCGGCGTCGAACGGGCGGACCTCCGGCGCGCCGGAAAGGGCGCGCGCCAGCTCGCCGTAGCTCGAAAGGAGCCCGGCGCCGTAGGCGCGCCGCTGCCCGTTCTGCCGCACGAGGCCGAACTCCAGCGTGTACCAGTAGAGCCGCGCGACGCGTTCGACCAGCGCGTCGTCGGCGCCGAGCGCCGCGGCGCCGATCCGCTCGGTGAGGTCCGCGTACTCGGAGACGGCGAGCATCGGCGCGTGGCCGAGCAGCTCGTGGCAGAGGTCGGGCTCCGGCGTGTAGTGGGGCGCGGAGTGATGGCGCAGGTACTGCGTGGCGGGGAAGACGCGGCGCGCAAGGGCGGCGAGGAAGTCGCGCGCCTCGACGAGCCCGGGCGCGGGGACGACGCGGAAGCCGGTCGTCGCGCGCAGGCGCGCGTCCGCGTCGGCGAGCTGCGGAACTTCGTCGGGACCGAACTCGAACGAGCGCAGGGCGCCGTTGAACTCGCGGCAGGCGTGCGTGGGGTAGAGCTCGGACAGATGGCGGAAGACGGCCCCCCACGTCGCCGTCTCGGTGGCGGTGTAGACGATGCGCGGCGGGGCGTCGCCGGGGCGGTGGGCGAGCGCGGCGGCGGCGATTTCGTCCCGCCGGCGGCGGTACGTCGGATCGTTGAAGCCGGGATGGTCGGCTGCGAGCCGGACGACGCTGGTCTTCATCGGCTTCCTCGCGCGCCTGAAATATCCCGAGGCGGCGCGAGGCCGGCAACGTCTTTCGTCCGGCGCGGCGGGCGCGGCTCAGGGCGCGAAGATCATCGCCGCGACGCGCTCCAGCCCGGCGGCGTCGGCCGGGCCGAAGGCGTCCTCGCGTTCGGAGTCGACGTCGAGCACGGCGCGGAGGACGCCGGCCGGGTCGCGGACCGGGACGACGACTTCGCTCTTGGAGCGGGCGTCGCACGCGATGTGGCCGGGGAAGGCGTGGACGTCCGGGACGAGGACGGTTTCGCCGCGCGTCGCCGCCGCCCAGCAGACCCCCTTGCCGCGCTCGAGGACTTGGCAGGCGAGCGCGCCTTGGTACGGCCCGACGACCAGGTCGTCCTCGATCAGGCGGTAGAAGCCGGTCCAGAAGAAGTGGGTGTTCTTGTGGTGGAGCACCGCGGCCGCCGTCGCCATCCGCGCGATCGGGTCGGCGGTCTTCGTGAAGAGCGGCGCCAGTTGCGCGGCGATCCGCGCGTAGCGGTCGGCGAGACGAGTCTGGTCGGCGGCGGGCATGGGGGCCTCCGGCGGGGACGAAAACGCCCCGGCCCGTACGATGCCACGGACCGGGGCGCGGGGCACGCCGAGGGCGCGCGTCACTTCATGCGGATTCTGTCTCCCGCCTGGAAGCCGGCGCCGGACGCGGCCCTCGCTTCCGCGAGACGCGCGCCGAGGATCCGCACGACCTCGACCTCGCCGACCTCGCTCTCGTCGCCGCCGAGCAGCTCGCCGGTGTCCGGGTCCTTGATCTGCTCGCCGAGGTGGTGGACGACGAAGCGGTCGCCGACCTTCACCCCCGCGGCGTCGCCGACGTTGAGGTAGATCTTGCCGCCTTCGACCTTGGCGATCTTCCCCTCGACGCCGCCGCGCACGGCCGCGGGCGCGAGGTTCGCGGAGCGCGCGGCGATGTCCTTGGCCAGCGACTGCACCGCGCCGCTGAGGATCTTCGAGGCCATGCCGGAGTTCCACTCGGTGCCGAGGCTGGCGCCGGCGAACTCGCCCTTGCCGAAGCGGTAGCTGCCGGCGCCGTCGTAGGCGCCGAGGATCTCCGCCGTCGTCGTGTCGACGAGGCGCGCGGTCAGCGCGGCCTTGCCGGTGATCATCCGGAAGCCGACGCCGCCGAGCCCCTTCCAGGAGCCGATCTGCGGCACGTTGCCGCCGGTCTCGTTGACGTTGAACTCCGTGACCGCGCCGATCACGACGAGCTGCACGCCGAGGATCTTCCCCAGCTTGGCGGCCGTCGAGGGGTCGATCCGGCCGCTCTCGGCGAGGTTCTGCTCCTGCAGGATCTTGTCCAGCTTCTGCCGCTCGACCATGCGGAAGCGGCCGGTCTTGACCAGCTCGCTCGTCAGGTTGTCGGCCGCGGAACGGGCGAGGTTCGTGTAGGACCAGCCGTACGACCACGATCCTTCGAGCGCTTCCGTGTCGAAGTCCACCACCGCCACGCGGATCTTCTGCTCGTCCGCCGCGCGGGCGGGCGCGGGCGCCGCCGCCAGCACGAGCATCGTCGAGGCCGCCGCGGCCGCGGCGCGCCAGAATCCCTTGGTCATCGCGTTCCTCCTCCGAGGTGACTCGCGGTACTTTCCGGCCCGCGGGGGGGCGGCGTCAAGAGGCTTTATGATGCCGGCGGAGGGACGATGAACAAAGGCTTCGACTTGGACGACTTCCTCGTCTGGCGGCGCGAGATGAACGAGAAACTGCTCGCCAAGGAACATCTCGGCATCAAGAGGTTCTTCAACCTCGACACCAAGGCCTACGAGGACGGCGCGCTGGACGCGAAGACGAAGGAGTTCATGGGGCTCGTCGCCTCGGCGGTCCTGCGCTGCAACGACTGCATCGACTATCACCTCGTGCAGACGGTGCGGCGCGGGGCGACGGACGCCGAGCTGCTCGACGCGCTGAACGTCGCGCTCGTCGTCGGCGGCTCGATCGTGATCCCGCACCTGCGGCACGCGGTGGCGACGCTGGAGGCGCTGCGGCGGGCGCAGAGCGAGGGACGCCCGATCGATCTGTGAGACGCCGCGCATAGGCGCGGCGGGCGCAGGGGCTCCGTCGTTGCGGCGACGCGCGCGGCGCCAGGCCGCCCGCACGGGGCGGGCGCGGGAGGCGCGTTCCTTGCGGCGGCGACGCGCCGATCCCCGTATCGTGGCGGGGGAGGGGCCGATGAACCAGCTCAACGCGATTCTCGTCGGGCGCGAGGACGTCTCGCCGGGGCACGCGGTCTTCCGCGTGGCGCCGGACGGCTGGTCGCTGCCGCCGTTCGTCGCCGGGCAGTTCGGCCTGCTCGGCTTGCCGGGCGACGCGCCGCGCTGCGCCGAGGCGGACGCGGACGACGAGCCGCGCCCGGCGCCGGACGCGCTGATCCGCCGCACCTACTCCGCCGCCTCGTCGTCGTTCGAGCGGCGCTACGTCGAGTTCTTCATTTCGCTCGTCCGCACCGGCGCGCTGACGCCCCGTCTCTTCGCGCTGCGGCCCGGGGACCGGCTGCATCTCGGCGCCCGCTTCTCGGGGATGTTCACCCTCGCCGAAGTTCCGGCCGACCAGCACGTCGCGATGGTCGCCACGGGCACCGGGCTCGCGCCGTACATGTCGATGCTCCGCTCGCGCGCCGCGGCCAATCCGGACCGTCGGATCGCGGTGTTGCTCGGCGCGCGCCGCGCGCGCGACCTCGGCTTCCTCGCGGAGCTGGAGGCGCTCGCCGAGCGCGAGCCGAACGTCGTCTTCGCGCCGATCGTCAGCCGGCCGCAGGACGAGGACGGCCCGTGGTCCGGACGCGTCGGGCGCGTGCAGGACCTGTGGACCGGCGGCGCGCTCTCGGGCGAGTGGGGTTTCGCGGCGCGTCCCGGCGCGGCGCACGTCTTCCTTTGCGGCAACCCGCGGATGGTCGAGGAGATGTCGGAGCTGCTGCGCGCCGAAGGGTTCAAGGACCACTCGCGGCGCAGCCCCGGCGATCTCCACGCGGAGCGGTTCTGGTGAGCCTCGGCGCGCCGGGGGCGGCGGAGACGCCGCGCTGGAGCGCGGCTACGGTCGGCTTGCGCGGCGAGCTGGCGGCGGCCGTGCCGCGCGAGCTGCTGCTGGAGCTTCATCGGCCGCGCCCCTTTAAGCACTTCGCGGTCCTCGCCTGGCAGATCGTCCTCGTCGCCGGCGGGGCGGCGGGCGCGGCTCTTCTCCGTCCGATCTGGCTTTGGCTGCCGTGCTCCGTCGTCCTCGGCGTCACGTTCTTCAACTTCACCGTGCTGCTGCACGAGGTCGTGCACGACGCGGTCTTCGCGCGCCGCGGGCGGGCGCGGCCGAACGCGTTCCTCGGCTGGCTCTACGCCTTCCCGAGCGGGGTCTCGAAGACGCAGTTCACGCGCTGGCATCTCGACCACCACGCGAACCTCGGCGACCCGGAGCGGGATCCGAAGCGTCGGCGGCTGTCGCCGAAGCGGAACGCGCGCTGGTTCAAGCTGCTCTACGCGACGCCGGCGCTGATCCCGCTCTACTTCCGCGCCGCGGCGCTCGCGGCCCGGGACTACGCGCCGGAAACGCGGCGGCGGATCGCGCGGGAGCGGGTCGTCACGGTCGTCGGGCAACTGGCGATCCTCGCGACGATCGTCGCGCTCGGCGGGTGGGGGACGGCGCTCCGGGTCTACCTCGTGCCGTACCTCTTCGTCTTCCCGGCCGCGTTTACGCTGAACCGTCTCGGCCAGCACTACGACGTCGATCCCGCGGATCCGGCGAAGTGGGGGACGCGGATGGCGCCGTCGGTCTTCTGGGACGTCGCGTTCCTCTGGTCGTCGCGGCACCTCGAGCACCACTACTTTCCGCGCGTGCCGTTCTACAACCTGCCGCGCTTGACGCGCGCGCTCGAGCCGTTCTTTCGGCGCCGCGGCGTGCGGTCTTCGACCTACGCGCGCCTCGTCTGGCAGTGGTACGTCCTCAACCGCGCGCCCCACACCGACTGGCGGTCCGATCGTCGTCCGTAGGGGAGGCTGGCGCGCCCCGATGAACGTTGCCGCGCTCAAGACGCCACCGCGCCTGCCTCCCGACGTGCAATACGCGCAACCCTGTTGTTGAAACGCCCAAAGGCAACGAGGCGAGGTCCGCGTCGGGCGGCCGACGCGGCGGACGTCGATGGGGACTCGGACATAAAAGGAACCGGCGCGGACCGCCCGCGCCGGTTCTTGGACTCTCCGGGTTTTTAGAGTGGGTGGACGAGTCCGAAGCCCCACTGTATTGGCCGGAAGCCTGCCCTTCCGGCTTTCATGATCGCGCGCGCCCCAAGCGC
>JAJFTU010000127.1 GCA_021372775.1 bacterium
CTCGGCGCCGCAGTGGCCGCAGTTGGAGCGGATGGTCCCCGCGGCGCGGTCGAAGCCGTGCACGACCCCCTTGGTGATCATGCGGCACTTCGGGCAGCGCGGATTCCACGGCGACCAGTCGGCCTCGCACTCCTTGCCGGTCACCTCGTGGAGCGTCTTCGCGATCTCGTCCCGGTGCTCGAGCGCGGCGAAGATCACGTCGTCCATCTTTCCCGACGCGTAGAAATCGTGCGCGCGCACGACCTGGCAGTCGACGCGCAGCTGCTTCAGCGCCTCGAGGAACGGGTTGAGGAAGTAGTCGGCGTAGGAGCCCTCGCCCGTCGGCGCCGGAATCTCGAACACCGACTTCCCGACCTCGGGCGCGAAGCGGTCCGCGTCGAGGAACGGCGCGACCTTCCGCAGCGGGTCGATGTCGTCCACGATGAAGACCAGCCGCGCCGCGGCGCCGCGCTCGCGCAGGGCGCGGGCGAGCGAATCGCCGGTCAGGATCTCGCGGAGATGGCCGACGTGGAACTGCCCCGACGGGGAGATGCCGGTGGCGACGACGGGGGCCTCGACGCCGCGCGCGAGGACTTCGTCCGCGGCGACGTCCGCCCAATGGCGTTCGGGCGCTTTGCGCTCGTTCATGGATCGCTCCGTTTCCGCCGCGAATGCGGCCGCGCGCCGCCCAACGGCGGCGCGTCCGGTGCAGAATAGATGCTCCCCGCGCGCCGCTCAACAGCGGCGGGGCGGGCCAAGGAGCGGACATGGACCTGAACGCGCGTCCGGCGACCCTGATCGAGTTCGTCACGAAGACCCAGCGCAACTTTCCCCAGGCCACCGGCGCCTTCACGACCCTCGTCGAAGGGCTGGCTCTGGCGACGAAGATCATCTCCCGCGAAGTCAACGCGGCGGGGCTCGGCAGCCTGCTCGGGCTGACCGGCCGCCGGAACATCCAAGGCGAGACGGTCGCGCGCCTCGACGAATTCGCCAACGACACGATGGTCAAGACGCTGACCCGCACCGGCGTCGTCTGCGCCATCGGGTCGGAGGAACTGGCGGTGCCGATCCGCCTCCCCTCCGACCACGAGCCGGCGCCCTACGCCGTCCTCTTCGACCCGCTCGACGGCTCGTCGAACATCGACGTCGCGGTCTCCGTGGGGACGATCTTCGGCGTCTATCGCCGGGTCAGCCCGCCGGAGGGGATCGGCGGTCTCGAGGACCTGCTGCAGCCGCCGCGGAAGCTGGTCTGCGCGGGGTACGCGGTCTACGGCTCGAGCACGATCCTCGTCCTCGCGCTCGCCAACGGCGTCCACGGTTTCACGCTCGACCCGGCGCTCGGCGAGTACATCCTCTCCCACCCCGACATCAAGATTCCGCCGAAGGGGAAGTACTACTCCGCCAACTTCGGCAACCGCGGCAAGTGGACGCAGGAGGTCGAGCGCGCGCTGGCCGACTTCGAGCAGCCGGCGACCGAGCCGGCGCGCAGCCTGCGCTACGTCGGCAGCCTCGTCGCCGACGCGCACCGC
>JAJFTU010000128.1 GCA_021372775.1 bacterium
GCCACCAGCGCGCGCCGCGCCGCCCGCCGCCGAGCCCGTTGACCCAGCGCGCCACCGGCTCGTTGGCCGCGAGCAGAAGCGCCGCGGCGAGGATCAGCCACGGCACGAGGTTGTCGAACAGCTTCGCCGGCGTGTAGAGCAGCAGCATGGCGCCGGCGAAGCCGCCGAGGAGCGACGGCGGCCAGAGCCGCTTCGCGAAGGCGCCGGTGCCGGCGAGGTCCTGCCGGTGCCCCCAGAACCCGCCGATCGAGCCGGGCCAGATCGCGATCGTGCTCGTGACGTTGGCCTGCTGGCCGGTCAGGCCGAGCGCCAGCAGCGACGGAAACGAGATCAGCGTCCCGCCTCCGGCGATCGAGTTGACCGCCCCCGCGGCGAACGCGGCCGCGGCGGCCGCCCCGTGCTTCCAGAGCGCGGGGGCGGCGGCGGCGAGCGGCGCGTCGAGCGGCGGGAACATGCCGGAAACGTACCACGCGCCGCGCCCTCTTTGGATCGAGGAGGATGGTTCCGAGGACAGTTGACTCGCCGTGCGCGCGCCGTATGGTTTGAGCGAGTCCTCCGCCGATCGGCCTTGGACCTATCGAGGTTTCGGCCGCTGAACCAGCGTCGCGAATCAGCGGCCATTCCGATGTCCCGCCGCCGGGGGGCGGCGTTGTCCGAGAGGATCGCGGCGCGAGTCGCAAGGCGGCGCGGACGGCGCTGCGTCGCGGGCCTGCGGTAACATCGAGGCCCTTCGCAAAGGAGAATCCCCGATGGCCGACGCGGTGGACCTTCGTTCCGACACGGTGACCAAGCCCAGCCGGGCGATGCGCGAGGCGATGGCGCGCGCCGAAGTGGGGGACGACGTCTTCGCCGAGGATCCGACGGTGCTGGAGTTGGAACGGCGCGCGGCGCAGGTCGTCGGGCACGAGGCGGCGCTGTTCATGCCGTCGGGCTGCATGGCGAACCTCGTGGCCGAGCTTTCGCACGCGCGGCGCGGCGACGAGATCATCTGCGGGACCGACGTCCACATCGCGGCCCACGAGGTCGGATCGGGCGCGGCGGTCGCCGGGGTGCAGCTCTGCGTCGTGCCGGGCGACGGGCGGATCTCCGCCGAGCAGGTCGCGGAGCGGATCAAGACGCCGACGTTCCACGAGCCGGGGACGGCGCTCGTCTGGGTCGAGAACACGCACAACATGGCCGGCGGCCGGATCACGCCGGTCGCCGAGATGCGCCACATCGCGCTCGTCGCGCGCGCCGCCGGCGTGCCGGTGCACCTCGACGGCGCGCGGCTGTTCAACGCCGCGGTCGCGCTGGGCGTGCCGGCGCGGGAGATCGCGCGCCACGCCGACTCGGTCTCGTTCTGCCTCTCCAAGGGGCTCGGCGCGCCGGCCGGCTCGATGCTCTGCGGAAGCGCGGCGTTCCGCGAGCGGGCGCTGCGCTTCCGCAAGATGCTCGGCGGCGGGATGCGGCAGGTGGGGATCCTCGCCGCGGCGGGGATCTTCGCGCTCGAGCGCAACGTCGAGCGGCTGGCGGAGGACCACGCCCGCGCGCGCCGGCTCGCCGAAGGGCTGGCGGGGACGAAGGGGCTCGACGTCCGGCCGGAGGACGTCGAGACCAACATGGTCATGGCGGACGTCGAGGGGCAGTCGGCCGAAGACCTCGCGCGGCGCGCCGAGGCGCGCGGCGTCCGCTTCCTCGCCATGTCGCGGCGTCGGGTCCGCTTCGTGACCCATCTCGACGTGGACGACGCGGGGATCGAGACGGCGATCCGCGTGATCCGCGAAGAAGCGGCCTGCTGACCGCCCGTCGTCGCGTTGCGCCTCGTCCTCTTCGCTCCGGCGGAGCGAGGGACGGCCGCTCGTCGGCCGCGCCCTCTCCCGCGGCGCGCGTTCCGTTTCTTCGTTGCTTCGCGCGCGGCTCCTCGTATACGAATCCCTTCCGCCGCGAGGCGGATCGGTCGGGCGAAGGCGGACGATCGCGCCGCCGGCGCCGAGGAGGAGCGATGCCCCATTCACTGGTCCCGCTGCCGTATCCGCACGACGCGCTCGAGCCGTTCATCGACGCGCGGACGATGGAAATTCACCACGGCAAGCACCATCAGGCGTACGTCAACAACCTCAACGCGGCGCTGGAGAAGACGCCGCGCCTGTTCGAAGTGCCGCTGGATCGGCTGCTGTCGGAACTGGACTCGCTGGTCCCCGAGGAGAGTCGCCTCGCCGTGCGGAACCACGGCGGCGGCGTGCTGAACCACAACCTCTTCTGGAAGTCGATGAAGCCGAACGGCGGCGGCGCGCCGACCGGAATGGCGGCGGACGCGATCAACGGGGCGTTCGGATCGTTCGAGAAGTTCAAGGAGCTGTTCGACGAAGCGGGGATGAAGCGATTCGGCTCAGGTTGGGTGTGGCTCGTGGCCGACGCGGGGAACACGCTCAAGGTGACGAGCACCGCCAACCAGGACAGCCCGCTGACGGTCGGCCAGCGGCCGCTTCTCGGCAACGACGTCTGGGAGCACGCGTACTACCTGAAGTACCAGAACCGCCGCAACGAGTACCTCGCCGCCTGGTGGAACGTCGTGAACTGGGACGAGGTCAACCGCCGCCTGCGCGGCTGACCGCCGCGCCGGCCGCCGTGAGTTCAGGTCGGGAGGCAGGCGCGGAGGAAGCCCGAGCGCGGCGACGATCATCGGGACGCGCCGGCTGGTGCGATGTCCTAGTCGGGAGGCAGGCGCGGAGGAAGCCCGAGCGCGGCGACGATCATCGGGACGCGCCAGCCTCCCCTACGCGAACGCGGCGAGCGACCATCTATGGACACGCGCCCTATCCCCTCAACGCGCGAAACGACACAACGGCCGCGAGCCAAGGCCGTGGCGCGAGGCGAGACAAGACGCACGGACCATCGAAGAAGGACCATCCCCCCGCGGACGACCATCAAACGCGCCCGACCAAACACGACAGCACGTCGGGCGTGCGGGGGCGGCGGCGCAGCCGTTGCCCGGTCGGCGGAGCCGCCGCCCCCGCCGCCCGACGCGCGTCCCGCGATTCGCGCGGGCA
>JAJFTU010000129.1 GCA_021372775.1 bacterium
GCAAGCCGCGCGGCGGCGGGCGCGAGAAGCTCGACCTCGCGCTGATGCACCCGGTCTTCGGCATCCCGATCCTCGTCGCGCTGATGGGGCTCTTCTTCTGGGCGGTCTTCGGCCTCGGGCGCTTCCTCGAGGACCCGCTCGTCCTCGGTTTCGCGCGCCTCGTCGACTGGATCGGCCGGAGCGTGCCGCTCGACTCCGCCGCGGGGATCGTCGTCAAGGGGATCGTCCTCGGCGTCTCCGGCGGCGTGGCGATCGTGCTGCCGTACCTGCTGCCGTTCCTGCTCGGCCTCGCCGCGCTCGAGGACACCGGCTACATGCCGCGCATGGCCTACCTGCTCGACGGGCTGATGCACCGCATCGGGCTGCACGGCAAGTCGATCGTCCCGCTGATCCTCGGCTACGGCTGCTCGGTGCCGGCGGTGATGTCGACGCGGATCCTCGAGAACCCGCGCGACCGCCGGATCACCGCGACCCTCGCCGTCCTCGTCCCCTGCTCGGCGCGCACCACCGTGATCCTCGGCCTCGTCGGCGCGATGCTCGGGATCGGCCCCGCGCTCGCCGTCTACGCCGTCAACCTCGTCGTGATCGTCGTCCTCGGCGTCCTGCTCCAGCGGCGGATGAAGGGCACCCCCGCCGGGATGGTCCTCGAGGTCCCCGACCTCCGCCCGCCGTCGCCGCGCGCGATGGCCGCCAAGACCTGGCTCTCGCTGAAGGAGTTCGTGATCGTCGCCTGGCCGGCGCTGATCGGGGCGTCGATCGTCCTCGGCTGGTTCGAGGCGGCGAAGCTCGACGGGCCGATCAACAAGTTCCTCGCCCCGCTGACCACCGACGTCCTCGGGCTCCCCGCCGCGGTCGGCCTGACGCTCGTCTTCGGCGTGCTGCGCAAGGAACTGGCGCTGCTGATGCTCATGCAGGCGCTCGGCACGACCGCGCTCGCCGGCGCGCTGACCCCGGCGCAGATGGTCTCCTTCGCGCTCTTCATCGTCTTCTACGTGCCGTGCGTCGCCACGCTCGGCGCGCTCTGGCGCGAGCTCGGCTGGAAGGACACGGCCGCGATCTCCGCCCTCTGCGCGGCGATCGCCGTCGGCGTCGCCTTCCTCGGGCGCGTCGTCGTCGCCGCGATCTTCTGAGGCTTCCCCGTTTTCGGCGATAATGCGGGCTCTTTCGGGGAGTCCGCGATGCGCTTCCGCCTCTGTTGTGCAGCCGTCGTTCTCGTCGCCGGTTCCGCGGCTTTCGCCGCCGAGCCGGCGGACGTTCAGCCGATCCCGCCCGAGAGGCGGGAGGAGATCCGCCGCGACCGTCCCGTCCGCGCCCGCGCGAAGCGCGCCGTGTCCCTCGCCGCCGCCGAGGCGGCGTCGAAGGCCGCGGGGCAGGACGACTACGACGTCCTCTCCTACGCGCTCGACCTCTCGTTCGACCCCACGGCGCGCACCGTCTCCGGCACGGCGACGATCACCGCGCGGAGCCTCGTCCCGAGCCTGACCCACGTCGCGCTCGACCTCGCCGACGGGATGACGGTGACGTCGGTGACGCGCGGCGGCGCGCCGCTCGTCTTCGCGCACGCCGCGGGGACCGCGACGCTCGACGTGACGCTCGACCGGGCGGCCGCCGCAGGGCAGGACGTCGCGCTCGTCGTCGCCTACGGCGGCGCGCCGGACGTCTCGTCCGGCTACTTCGGCTGGAACCGCTACTCGAGCGGCGGCGACGGGCAGATGGCCTGGTCGCTCTCCGAGCCGTACGGCGCGCGCGAGTGGTGGCCCTGCAAGGACGTCCCCGGCGACAAGGCGACGGTCGAGGAGTGGTGGACGGTGCCGGCGGCGTGGACCGCGACCGGCAACGGCGTCCTCGTCGGCGTCGAGGACGTCGCCGGCGGA
>JAJFTU010000130.1 GCA_021372775.1 bacterium
GAAGTTCGACGCCGGCACCGGCGGCACGTTCAGCGGCGCGCCCGGCTCGGACGCCCGCCCCGCGGAGACGAGCCACGACTCGGGCTTGATGTCGGAGCGTCGGTCTTCCATCGTCGCGATCCCTCCACGCGGCCGGCGCGAATCTCATCCGGCCGCCGGCGTCGCCGGGCCGGACCGCGCGAGCCGGGCTTCCCGCGCCGGACGAAGCCCGGCGGGACGACCTGCGCGGCGCGGCCGCGCGACAAACCTACGCCCACGCGGCCGCGTGCAGTACGCGACGCCGTGCCGGGTTCCGCCTCCGGCGCGCAGCGGTCTCTATTTCAGCCCGGGAACGACCACCTCGCGCTGCGAAGCGGGCGTCAGCGTCGCCTCGTTGAAGGACGCCATGACGTGCTTCCGTCCGCTCTCGTACAGCACCGTGACGAGCCCGTCCGTGCTCATCCCGGCGTGGTCGATCGTCCCTACGCCGTCCGCGACGGCGTGCACGGCCCGGCCCGTCGGGTCCCCTCACGGAGCCGGACGCAGAGGCTGAGGTTCGTTTCGCCGCCGGTCTGCAGTCCCGGCAGCGGGAGGAGGCCTCGTCAACGGCGGTTGCGGCCCGACGCACTGGAGCGAATAGCAGTGAGGGGCCGCGACGACAGCCGCGAGCTGTCGCGTCCGCCCGCGCCTGCGGGCCGCGGCCGCCGGAGGGGACAGTGGATGGCCGACGACGACCAAGGACGCTGAAGACGAGTCTCTCTTCGGCGGAGAGGAGCGGGGCGGCATCAGCCAGCCGGCCCGCCGACGACCGGCCGGCGCCCCGAACTCCCGGGTTTTCCTCGCCCGCTGTTGCGCGGGATGCGGCGCTGGTTCCATATTCTCGGAGTGTTGACATATGAGGCAACACCCTGACCCGCCCGTATTCCCGGTGACGGGCAAGTATCGGAGGTTCCTGCCCATCGACGAGCGGGTCGTGGACGACCTCGACGCCTTCATGCGGAACAACAAGGAGTACGGCCGGCTCAAGGCCATTCTCGAAGCGATCTGCAACTCGGAGAAGGCATGCCACCCCAAGCTCTCGAAGATGGTCGGCCCCGGTCTCTGGGAGCTTGGAGACTTCGGGCAGGCCGGACTGCTTAAGGGCCAGGGACGCCTTTATCTGTATCGAGCGCCGCTGGACGGATTCGACACCTTTCTGATCTGCGCGTTCCGACGGAAGAAGAAGCAGAAGGTCGAGAAGGGAATCGAGCAACAAGTGACGAGCGCTGCGCTGGCCTTCATGGATCGGAGGAGGACTCGCCGATGATGTTCCGGATGAGCTCTGACGTCGCCCGCGCGAGGAAGGAGCGCGTGGACTACGAGGCGGAGTACCTCGGCCAGCTGATCATCTGCCAGTTGGAGCGGCTCATGCAGGAGTCCGAGGTCTCGAAGGCCGAGCTCGCGCGCCGCTTGGGTTGCAATCGCTCGAAGGTGACCCGGATGTTCTCGGTCGGCGCGAACCTGACGCTGCGCTCCGTCGCCGCGGTGCTCGTGGCGCTGGACTCGCGGCTCTCGGTCACTGTTGACGAGCGAACCGCCAACGACGAACCCGTGCTTCTCGGCTTCGACGGCGCGCGGCCTTCCGGCGAGACACGCGGGCACCGAAGCGCGCGGTGACCATGGCCTGATCCCCGAAAAGTGGTCCGGGCTGACCGAGAGTCCTCGGGGCGATAATTCGCCCGCGAAAGGACGCTCATGAAGAAGAGCCGGTTCGGCGTGGAGCGGATAGTCGGCATCCTGAAGGAGGCGGACGCCGGCGTGAGGGTCGGGGAGCTGTGCCGGAAGTACGGGATCAGCGACCAGACGTACTACCGCTGGAAGGCGAAGTACGGCGGGATGGAGGCCGG
>JAJFTU010000131.1 GCA_021372775.1 bacterium
GCCGATCGTCTTGGCGACGTAGTTGGCGGCGACGACGGCGTCGAGGATCGGCGAGCCGGCCGCGAGCGGGTAGTCGTGGTGGCGCTCGATCGCCTCGGTGACCGGCGCCGGGAAGTTCCAGCGGCGGGCGATCGCCCCGCCGACCTCGGCGTGGTCGCAGCCGTAGAGCGTGCGCTCCGCCTCGATGAACGAGCAGCCGGCGCGGCGGCACTCCTCGAGCGCGGCGTCCGCGTTCGCCTTGCGGTAGCGGACCATGATCAGCTTGCCGATGTCGTGGACCAGCGCGGCGACGCCGGCGGAGGCCGGAACGTCGGTCGGCGCGTCGTGGACGATCTCCCGCGCCGCCTGCGCGGCGACCGCGGAGTGAAGCCAAAGATCGTCCTCGGAGAGGTCGTAGAGCGGCGCGTCGCCGCCGACCTTCCGCAGGTAGCCGCCGAGCGCGATGTCGAGCAGCACCGGCGCGCCGAGGCGGACCACGGCGTCGCGCAGCCGCTCGATCTTGAACCGCCCGCCGTAGAGGGGCGAATTGGCCATCCGCAGCAGGTTGGCCGCGACGGCCGGGTCGTTCTCGACGATCTCGACGATCTCCTCGATCGCGACGTCTTCGTCGCCCATCACGGCGATCAGCCGCTGCGCGCTGATCGGCAGCGGGTCCAGCGACTCCACGTGACTGAGGAGACCTTCGTCGAGCGGCATCGCATTCTCCCCCGCCGCGACCGGGCGCGGCGGACCAAGGCTAACGTCGCCCCGCCGGCCCGCCCGGTCAAGCGGCCCGCCTGCCCGGCCCGGCCCGAGGAGCTAGACTTCCCCGCGATGACCTACAACTTCGATCCCGACCGCTGGTACGACAACAACCTCGCCGTCCTCGAGGAGCGGCGCCGCCGCGCCGAGCTCGACGAAGAGGCGTTCAAGGCCGCCGTGGCCGAGCTCGACGCCCAGTACGACGAGATGGTGGACCGGCTCGACCACTCCTACATGCTGCACGAGTAGCCCCGCCGCGTCGCCGCGGCCCGCGGGTCAGGCGCGGGGCGGCGGCGCCAGCTCGTCGCGCGTCGGATCGAGGAGGCAGGCATCGCCGCGGCCCGCGGGTCAGGCGCGGGGCGGCTCGACGATCCCGGCCAGCAGGTAGAGCGCCTTGGCGGCGACGTAGCCGTCCCAGAAGTCCGGCCCGGTCTCGACCAAGTCGGCCCCCACGACCCGCTTTCCCGAACGCCCCAGCTCCGCGAGCAGATAGGTGGCCTCGCGCCACGAGAGGCCGCCGGGGACCGGCGTGCCGGTGCCGGGGCAGAGCGAGGCGTCGAGGCCGTCGATGTCGAACGAAACCCAGACGTCGTCCGGCAGCGCGGCGACGATCTCGCGGGCCAGGGCGGCGAACGTCTCGCCGGCGAAGAGGCGCGAGGCGAGCGCGGCGTCGGTGAACCAGATCGAGCGGCCGTCGGCCGCGCGCGACGCCTCGCGCTCCTCGACGCAGAAGTCGCGCAGGCCGACCTGCACGATCCGCGACACCCCTTCGGTTTCGAGGGCGCGGCGCATCACCGAGGCGTGCGACGTGACGAACCCCT
>JAJFTU010000132.1 GCA_021372775.1 bacterium
GGGCAGCGTCGGCATGCCCACCGCGATGTTCCTCGCGGAGAAGGGGCTGAAGACGCTGGTCGTGGATCAGTTCGCGAGCCCCGGCCAAGGGAGCAACAAGTGCGCCATCGGCGGCATCCGGGCGACGCACTCCCAGCCCGGGAAGATCCGCCTCTGCCTCGACTCGCTGAAGATCTTCTCGACGTGGGAGAAGACGCACGGCGACAACATCGAGTGGTCCGAATGCGGCTACGCCTTCGTCGCCTACCGGCCGAAGGAAGAGAAGCTGCTCAAGGACCTCCTCGTCGTGCAGAAGGGGTACGGCCTCAACATCGACTGGCTGGACGCCAAGCAGATGCTCGAGCTGACGCCGGGGCTGAGCCCCGACGGCCTGATCGGCGGGACCTTCTCGCCGGAGGATGGCTCGGCCTCGCCGCTGATGTCGAACCGCGCCTTCTACCGCCGCGCGAAGGAGCTCGGCGTCGAGTTCCGGTTCGGCGAGCGGGTGACCGGCGTGATCCGCCGCCGCGGCCGCGTGGCCGGCGTGCGCACCGACAAGGGCGGCTACGCCACCGCCGCGGTGGTCAACGCCGCGGGCGCCTGGGCGCGTCCCGTTTCGCAGGGCGCCGGGCTCGACACGCCGGTCAATCCGGACTCCCACGAGGCCGGGGTGACGGAGCCGGTCGCGGCGTTCCTCAAGCCGATGATCGTGGACCTGCGCGAGGCGCCCGGCTCGACGAACTACTACTTCTACCAGCACCGGCCGGGGGCCCTCGTCTTCTGCATCACCCCGGACCCGCCGGTCGTCGGCACCGACCGCCGCGAGACGTCGGCCTACCTGCCGATGGTCGCCGCGCGGATGGTCGGGCTGATGCCGCGGCTGGCCAACGTGAAGGTCCGCCGCACTTGGCGCGGCCTGTACCCGATGACCCCCGACGGCTCGCCGATCCTCGGCCGCGAGGCGCAACTCGACGGCTACTTCCACGCCGTCGGGATGTGCGGGCAGGGCTTCATGCTCGGCCCGGGCGTCGGCTCGCTGATGGCGCGCGTGGTTTCCGGCACGGAGACCGCGGAAGACCGCGCCGTGCTCGAGGAGCTCAAGCCGGACCGCGTCTTCGGCGGCGGGGAGAAGCTCGGCTAGCGGCCGGTTCCTCGTAGATTGTCCCGGCGGGCCGTCCGCGCGGCGGCCCGCCGCTGTTTCCCGCGCGGCGGAGAACCACGGTGGCCTTCTTCGACAACGCCAAGACGCTCGCCGAGTACGTTCACCTGTGCCTCGACCGGCACCTTCGGCACACGTTTCTGGCGGAGATCGACGGCCGCGCGCTGACCTACGCCCAGACGCGGGAGCAGATCGTCGAGATCTGGGCCCTCTTCCGCCGGGCCGGCATCCAGCGCGGGGACAAGGTCGCGCTGCTCGGGCTCAACTCGATCAACTGGGCGCTGGTCTACCTGGGGGCCGTGACGTACGGCGCGGTCGTCGTGCCGATCCTGCCCGACTTCCAGCCGGCCGCGATCCACAACATCGTGGACCTCTCCGAGGCGAAGGCGCTCTTCGTCTCGTCGAACATGATCGAGAAGGTCGAGGGGATCAAGGCGCCGAAGCTCGAGCGCTCGTTCCTGCTCGAGGACTTCCATCCGCTCGACCTGCGCGCGGTGCCGGAGTTCATGAAGAAGATCCGCGTGCAGGTGGACCTGCTGCGCGAGCGGGCCTCCGGCTTCTTCGGCGGGCGCGGCGCGTCGCTGCGCCGGCGGCCGGAGCCGCCGAAGCCGGACGACGTCGCGGCGCTGGTCTACACGTCGGGGACGACCGGCCACT
Organism: bacterium; assembly: GCA_021372775.1. Classification (NCBI taxonomy): domain Bacteria; species bacterium. Next base: position 1,796 of record JAJFTU010000132.1, read on the forward strand.
CCAAGGGGGTCATGCTGACCCAAGGGAACATCGTGGCCGACCTGATCTCGGCGGTGCGTTACGTCGAGGTCTCGCCGAACGACCGGTTCCTTTCGCTGCTCCCCTTGGCCCACACCTACGAGTGCACCTGCGGCTTCCTCGGCCCGATGAGCGCCGGGTGCTCGGTCTACCACCTCAAGGGGAAGCCGAGCCCGAGCGTGCTGCTGCCGGCGTTCCGGAAGGTCAAGCCGACGATGGTCTTCGCCGTGCCGCTGGTGATCGAGAAGATCTACCGCAAGCAGGTGCTGGCGCGGATCGAGTCGAGCGCCGTCCTCAAGGCGGCGACGAAGCTGCCGCCGGTGCGGCGGATGGTCTACCGCCGCGCGGTGCGCAAGCTGCTCGAGGCGTTCGGCGGGAGCCTGCGGCAGATGGGCTTCGGCGGCGCGGCGATTCCGCCCGAGGTCGAGCGGTTCATGATCGAGGGGCGCTTTCCGTACTTCGTCGGCTACGGGATGACGGAGTGCTCGCCGCTGATCACCGGCTGCGAGGTCTGGCGGACGCGTGCCGGGAGCTGCGGGCGGCCGATGGACTGCGTCGAGGTGCGGATCGCGAATCCCGGCGCGCGCACCGGCGTCGGCGAGGTGCAGGTCAAGGGGCCGATCGTCACCCCCGGCTACTACAAGAACGCGGAGGCGACGGCCGCGCTCTTCACGCCGGACGGCTGGCTGGCGACGGGCGACCTCGGGAAGCTCGACGCCGACAACTACCTCTACCTGATCGGCCGCTCGAAGAACGTGATCCTCGGTCCGTCGGGGGAGAACATCTATCCCGAGGAGATCGAGCATCTCTTCAACCAGCATCCGACTGTCGTGGAGTCGGTGGTCGTCGAGCGCGGCGGCCGGCTGACGGCGCTGATCCACCCCGACTACGAGATCCTGACCAGCGAGCTGCAGTTGCAGGCGGTTCCGGAGACGGGGCGGCGGGCGCGGATCGAGAAGTACTTCGAGGGGCTGCTGCGCGAGGTCAACGCGCAGGTTCCGGGGTACTCGCGGGTCGTGGGCGTGACGTTGGTCGAGGAGGAGTTCGAGCAGACGCCGACCAACAAGATCACGCGTTATCTCTACGCCTGATCCGTCGCCGCGCGGGCCGCGCGGCGCGTTCCACGGATTGTCGCCGTTGCGTCTGCGCGGGAACTGTCCGCGGGATTCGCGGAACGTACTGCCTGCGCGATTCGCGGAACGTACTGCCCGCGCGAATCGCGGGACGCGCGTCGTGCGGCGGGGGCGGCGGCTCCGCCGACCGGGCACCGGCTGCGCCGCCGCCCCCGCACGCCCGACGTGCTGTCGTGTTTGGCTGGGCGCTTTGATGGTCGTCTGCGGGGGGATGGTCCCTCTTGGATGGTTCGTGCGTCCTGCACGGCCTCGCGCTGCGGCCTTGGTTCGCGGTTGCTGTGTGGTTGGCCGCGTCGATACGGTAGGGCGCGTGTCCATAGATGGGCGCGCGCCGCGCGGCGGGGGGCGGCGGCTCCGCGACGGGGCAATGCTCCGCCGCCGCCCCCCACCGCACGACGCGCTTGTCGCTCTGGGTGCCGCTCTCCGGGCGTTGCGATGACGACGGGCGCCGCGACGGCGATGGGCGTTGCGACGACGACGGGTACCGTGACGGCGACCTGCGCCGCGATGGCGACCGGTGCCGTGACGGCGCTGGGCGTTGCGATGACGGCGGGGCCGTGACGGCGATGGGCGCTTCGATGACGACGGGCACCGTGACGGCGACCTGCGCCGCGATGACGACGGGTACCGTGACGGCGACCTGCGCCGCGATGACGACGGGGGCCGTGACGGCGACCTGCGCCGCGATGACGACGGGCACCGTGATGGCGATGGGCGTGTAGGGGAGGCTGGCGCGCCCCGACGATCGTTCCCCCGCTCACGATTCCACCGCGCCTGCCTCCCGACGTGGACCTCGCGAAACGTTGCCTTTGGGCGTTGAAAGGCAACGGGGTGCTGTGTCCTCGTCGGGCGGCAGGCGCGGTGGGGGCGCCGTTGTTTCGACGAGGTGATCGGCGCGCCAGCCGCCCCTACCGGAACGTGGACCTCGCGAAACGTTGCCCTTGGGGCGTTGATAGGCAAGGTGGTGCGAGGCTCACGTCGGGCGGCAGGCGCGGTGGGGGCGCCGTTGTTCCGACGATGTGATCGGCGCGTCAGCCGCCCCTACCGGAACGTGATTCACGCGGAACGTCGCGTTTGGACGTTTGCGGCGGAGCGCGCGGAAATGACGCCGAGCCGCGGGCGCGGTGGCGCCGGCGTTGCCGGAGGGGAGGGCGGCGCGCCGCCGGGCGGGGGGAGGCGACCGTTCGGGGGGCGTTGCGCGCCGTGCGGAGACTTGCGCAACCGGCCGCACGCGTTCTGCGTTATTTCTCACGTTGGGAGGACGACCATGGGTCGCTTGCTCAAGTTGCTCCTTGTTCTCGCCGTCGTGGTCGGCGCCGCCTACGGCGTCTACGCCTTCTTCCAGGGACGGAAGTCCGGGACCGATGGCATGAAGATCGTGGACGTCGCGCGCGGGTCGGTGACCGAGAAGGCTCTCGCCACGGGCCAGATCGAGCCGCGGCTGAAGTTCCACGTCAAGTCGAAGATCTCGGGGATCGTCAAGCAGTGCTTCGTCCAGGTCGGCGACGTCGTGCGGACCGGCGACCCGCTGTTCGAGATCCAGCCCGATCCGACCCCCGGCGAGCTGATCGACGCCGAAGGGCGGCTGCGCCAGGCGCAGGTGGCCTTCGACCGCGCGGACGCCGACTTCAAGCGGATCGCCGACCTCGCCAAGGCCGGCGTCGTCTCGCGCGGCGACCTTGACGCGGCGCGCGAGGCGAACGACCGCACGAAGACGGAACTCGCGCAGGCCAAGGACAACCTCGAGCTGACCCGCCGCGGCCGCATCGAGGGACGCGGCGCGGCGATGGAGTCGGTCATCCGGGCGACGGAGGCCGGCGTCGTGCTCGAGCGGATCGTCAATCCCGGCGACCCGGTCGTGCCGCTGACGTCGTACCAGGCCGGCACCGACATGGCGACGATCGCCGACATGGGCGACCTGATCTTCCGCGGCACGGTGGACGAGATCGACGTCGGCAAGCTCTCGATGAACCTGCCGGCGCGGCTGAAGATCGGCTCGCTCCCCGACGCCAAGGTGACCGGCAAGCTCTCCCGCGTCGCCCCGCAGGCGAAGGAGAAGGACAACGCGCGGCTGTTCGAGGTCGAGATCGAGCTCGATCCGTCGCCGGGAACGACGCTCCGCGCCGGCTACTCCTCGACGGCCGATCTCGTGATCCGCGAGAAGCGGGACGTCACGACCGTGCCGGAGCGGCTGGTCCACTTCGAGGACGGCGGCAAGAAGGCCTGGGTCGAGACGCCGGCGAACGTGCCGGGCGCGCCGCCGAAGAAGGTGGACGTCCAGACCGGCCTCTCCGACGGCCTCAACGTCGAGATCGTGTCCGGACTGAAGCCCGGCGACAAGGTCGTCGAGCGTCCGCCGCGCGAAATCGGGCCGAGCTGAGGCCGGCGCGATGTCGGGCGGGCTGTTCAACCTGCGCCAGCTGCTGCGCGACCTCTGGAGCCAGAAGCTGCGGACCGCGCTGACCATCTTCGGCGTCGCCTGGGGCACGGTCGCGATCACGCTGCTCCTCGCCTTCGGCGAGTCGTTCCACGGCCGGCTGGAGACGAGCTTCAAGGGGCTCGGCGAGAACATCGTCATCTGCTGGCCCTCGCGCACGGCGCTGCCGTGGGAGGGGATCGGCAAGGGACGGCGGATCCGGCTCACCGAGGACGACATGGAGTTCCTGCGCCGCAAGACGACGACGCCGCTGGCGGGGATCTCCGGCGAGTACAGCAACTCGCTGATGCTGAACTACCGCGACGTCAAGCTGCGCGCGGACGTGTCGGGCGTCGCTCCCTCCTTCGGCGAGATCCGCAACCTGATCCCGTCGATGGGCGGGCGCTTCGTGGACCAGCCGGACTGGGAGGCGAAGCGGCGGACGGCCTTCTTCGGCGACAAGCTGGCGAAGGAGGTCTTCGGCTCGACCGACGTCGTGGGGAAGGAGTTCCTGCTCAACGGCTCGCCGTTCACCGTCGTCGGCGTGCTCAAGCACAAGGACCAGGACTCGAGCTACAGCGGACGCGACGAGGGGAAGGTCTTCATCCCCGGCACGACGTACGTCGCGCTGACCGGCGACAAGTACGTGGACAACTTCATCATCAAGGCCGCCGACGGCGCCTCGACCACGGCGCTCAAGCAGGAGGTCGTCTCGATCGTCGCCGGCCGCCAGCGCTTCGACCCGACCGACCGCGAGGCGCTGTCGATGTGGGACACGACCGACAACCTGAAGTTCCTCACGACCTTCATGGGCGGCTTCCGGCTCTTCCTCGCGGCGGTCGGGCTGATGACGCTCGTCGTCGGCGGGATCGGCGTGTCGAACATCATGAACGTCGTGGTCGAGGAGCGGACGCGCGAGATCGGCGTGAAGCTGGCGCTCGGCGCGCGGCCGCGGCTGGTGCTGTTCCAGTTCCTCGTCGAGACGATGCTCATCACCGCGATCGGCGGGGCGATCGGGCTGGCCCTGTCGGCGGCGATCTGCGCGGCGTTCCCGGCGCTCAACCTCTCCGAGTTCGTCGGCACGCCGCACGTCGCGGCGTGGAACGCCATGGCGGCGGCGGCGGTGCTCGGCCTGGTGGGACTCGTGGCCGGCTGGTTCCCGGCGCGCGACGCGGCGCGCCTCGACCCGGCCGTGGCGATGAAGGCATAGCGATGGCGACCGGACTGAACGTCGTCCTGCACCTCTTCGTCGGCGCCTCGCGCGTCCAGCGCAAGCGCGCGGCGCTGACGATCGCGGCGATCGCCTGGGGAACGCTGACGCTGATGCTGCTGCTCGCCTTCGGCGAGGGGCTGGCGCGGCAGCTCAACAAGGCCCGCTCCGGGCTGGGGAACAACATCGCCGTCGTCTGGCCGGGCGAGACGAGCAAGGTCTGGCGCGGGCTGCCGGTCGGCCGGCCGATCCGCCCGATCATCGACGACATCGATCTCCTGCGGCAGCGCGTGCCGGGGCTCCAGACGGCGGTGGGGGAGGTCGTGAGCTGGCAGACGACCCTCTCCTGGCGCGGCAAGACGGTCAACGGCCGGGTCAACGGCGTCGAGCCGGAGTACGGCGAGATCAGGAACCACATCCCGGCGATGGGCGGGCGGTTCATCAACCAGCACGACGTGGACGAGCGGCGGCGGGTGATCTTCCTCGGGAACAAGCTGGCGACGGACATCTTCGGGCCGCGCGACCCGGTCGGGGAGACGCTGCTGGTCAACAACGTCGCCTACACCGTCGTCGGCGTCATGCAGCGGAAGCTGCAGATGGGCTCGTACCAGGGTCCGGACGAGGACCACGCCGTCGTGCCGAACTCGACCTTCAAGGCGCAGTTCGGGCGCGACCGCCTGAACAACATCCTGCTGAAGACGGCGCGCCCGGAGGACATGGAGGGGGCGCTGCGCGGCTTCCGCGAGGCGCTGTCGCCGAAGTACGGCTTCGACCCCGACGACGACCACGTCTTCGGCGTCTGGGACACGGTCAAGTCGTCGAAGATGATCCGCGACATGGGGGTCGGGATCGAGATCTTCCTCGGGCTGATCGGCGGCCTGACGCTGCTGGTCTCCGGGGTCGGCGTGGCGAACATCATGTACGCGGTGGTCAACGAACGGACGCGCGAGATCGGCGTGAAGATGGCGCTCGGCGCGCGGCGCTCCTGGATCACCGGGCCGCTGGTGCTGGAGTCGCTGACCTTCACCCTCGTCGGCGGCGTGCTCGGGATGCTGGCGACCCTGGCGATCGTCGCGGCGATCGGCGCGATTCCGATGGAAGGGAACGAGGCGCTGGAGTACCTGGGCAAGCCGGTCGTGACGCCGTGGATCGGCGTCTTCGCGGCGGTGGTGCTGGGCCTGATCGGCACGGCGGCGGGCTATTTCCCCGCGCGGCGCGCGGCGGGAGTCAATCCCGCCGAGACGCTGCGCTACGAGTGAGGGCTTCCGATGGGCGCGCGGAACGAAGCGGCGGAGACGGACGGCGCGGTGATCCGGATGGAGGGGATCCGCAAGGTCTACGACACCGGCAAGGTGAAGGTCGAGGCGCTGCGCGGCGTGGACTTTTCGGTGCGGCCCGGGGAGTTCGTGGCGGTCGTCGGGCCGTCCGGCTCGGGGAAGTCCACGCTGATGAACCTGATCGGCTGCCTCGACACGCCGACCGACGGGACGTACCACCTGCGGGGCGAGGCGGTCGCCGGGATGGGGCCGAACGAGCTCGCCGCGGTGCGGAACCGGCGGATCGGCTTCATCTTCCAGAACTTCAACCTGCTGCCGCACCTGACCGCGGCGGAGAACGTCGAGATGCCGATGCTCTTCGGCGGCGTGGGGCGCGCCGAGCGGCGCCGGCGGATCGTCGATCTGCTGGAGCGGGTCGGGCTCGGGGAGCGGATGGAGCACAAGCCGACCGAGCTGTCCGGCGGACAGATGCAGCGCGTGGCGATCGCGCGGGCGATGGCGATGGAGCCGGACATCCTGCTGGCCGACGAGCCGACGGGGAACCTCGACACCAGCTCCGGCGGCGACGTGATGTCGCTGTTCCAGGACCTCTGGAAGCAGGGGCGC
>JAJFTU010000133.1 GCA_021372775.1 bacterium
GGATTGCGGCCATGAACCAGCCGGGCGGAAACGGCTCGGTCGATTCCGCGGGGGGCTGTTTGGCCTGATCGAGCGAAGCCAAGCCGGCGGGCGCCAAGAGACCTGCGGCCTGCAGTTCCCTGGCCAAGGCGAGGTTGACCGGGGACCACTTGGAATCCTTGGTTCGCGGCGAAAAGCGCTGGGCGTACTTCTCGTCGTCCAGCCGTTGGCGGACGCCGTCGATCCAGCCGAAGCAGAGGGCCTCCAGAAGGGCCTCCTTGTAGCCGAAGGCCGGGCCGCCGGCCGTCCGCTTGGTGAAGACGAGCCAGATCTCCTTCGCGGTGTCGTGATGGCGCTCAAGCCACTCGCGCCATGCCTTGCGGCTTTCAGGTTCAAGCGTTGCGGTGAGCAGCATGGCGGGCTCCTGGGAGGAGGCGCGCGGCGCGGCTTCAGGGTACACCCGGGCCGGCCGCCCCCGGGGGAGGCCGGGCGGATCGACGCCGGCCGGCGGAGGTCCGGGGAGTTCTTGCCTTTTGGTTCGACGTCGAACTATTCTAAATCGAACCACCCCATGGAGGCATCATGCTCAAGCCGTCGTTCCTTCGGGCGCCGCTCCGGGCGTTGTTCCGGCAGGCGCCGGACATTCCCGCGACCATCCTCGCCATGGAGCGGGCCGCGCTGGACCGTTCCGACAACATGGACGCGGATGGGTTCCTGGCCATCTCGGATCCAGGAGTTGTCTACATCGATCCCTTTCTGGAGCGGCCCATCGTCGGCCTCGAGAACCTGCGCAGCTTCTACAGGAAGGTGATGACCCCCTCCGGCGAGGCCACCCCGGGGGAGATGTCGAACGCCACGGTGCAGGCGATGGGCGACACGGCCGTGCTGACTTTCAACTACCGCCGCAAGGACGGGGCGGGGCCGGGCTGGAACGCCACCGAGGTCTATCACAAGGGCAAGGAGGGCTGGCGCATCGTGCACACCCACTGGTCCCTCGCGAACGCGCAGGTCGCCCCGTGATCGACAACGGCGCGCTGCTGGAGATCATGGACCAGGCCGACGCCGTCCTTCTCGCCACGGTCAGCGGCTCGGCCCCGCGCGTCCGCGCCATGGTCAACCTGCGGCGGAAGGACCTCTTCCCGGGCCCTTCGGCGTGCGCGCGCGACGCGGGGTTCGACGTGTACTTCTGCACGTCGGCCGCCTCCGGCAAGGTCCGCGAGCTGCGGGCGAATCCCGCGGCCGCCGCCTACTTCGCGCTTCCCCGGCTCGGTCGCGGCGTGATGATCTCCGGCGTGGGGGAGATCCTCGACTCGCCGGAACTCAAGCGGGCGCTGTGGGACGACAGCTGGCGGATGTACTGGCCCGAGGGGCCTTCCGATCCCGACTGCGTCGTCGTCAAGCTCGCCGCCGCGACCGCCGCCGGATGGCTCGGAACGGAGGCGTTCCACCTGGACCTTCGATCCCGATGAGCGGGCGTCGGCAGGGCGGCTTCCTCGTCGCGAAGATCCATCGGCTCGGCGGGCGCGTCTTCGCCCGGATGCTGCGCGAGCGGGGCATCGTGATCGATCCCGCGCACGGGCGCGTGCTGTTCGTGCTGTGGGACCAGGGCCCGACGACGATCGCCGAACTGGCCAAGCGCGTTTCGCTCGGGAAATCGACCCTGACCCACACGATCGACAGGTTGGAAGCGGCCGGCCAGATCGTCCGGGTGCGCGGCGCCGAGGACCGCCGGAAGGTGACGGTGCAATTGACTCCGGGAAACAGGAGGCTCCGGGCGCTCTACGGGGCGGTTTCACGGGAGATGACGGACCTCTTCTACGGCGGCTTCTCGGAGAAGGAGGCCGACCGGTTCGACGCCCATCTGCGCCGCGTGCTCGCCAACCTGGAGCGGGCTTCGCTCTAGAAGCCCCGAAGACCCGAATCAACCGAGCACAACGCCCGCCAAGAGGTTCCGCGAATCGCGCCGTCGCCCTCGGCAGTCCAAACCGATGAACCAGTTTGGCGACATGGCACGAACACCGCGTAGGTCCGGCGGGTGATCACCGGCGGCTGACGACTCGTCGTACATCATCCAGAACGAGTCCTTTCGCACGGTAAAGGTCGCCGAACGCAACACGCAGACCTCCGTGTTGGCTCGCCACGGGCGCTTCAGCGCATAGATCAGGACGTACCGGTACATTCCCGCGCGGATGACGCTCCCCCCTTCGCGCTCAGGCTCCAGCACGCTCTTCCAAGCTGTGAACGGAACCCCATCATCCAGATCCAGCTCGGTCCACGGGACACGCCTCTCGAACGGCATTAGCGCCCATGAGCCGATATCTGGCAGGGACGCGCGTTCGACCCGCGCCGCATCTCCAATTTCTCCGGCCAAGTAAACGGCTGCGCGTCCGTCTGTGCTGCTAAGCCTCGGCTTTACGTCATCCGCACTCGCGTACTCCGCATCGACTTCGATACGAAGAGGGCAGGCGGCGCCGCCGGCCGCCTCCGCGTCAGGAGGACAGGCAATCACCGCGCAACCGGCCCATAACGTGATCAGCACTCGGAGCACGGTCACTCTGTTTCCCCCGCCTCGCACAGCCGACCGCGCTGACCGGTCCGTTGGGGACGCTGTCCTTCTGGACCCGAGAGCCAGAGGCGCGGCGCTGATCCAGAGGACCGGGCTCACGCGGTCTGCTTGCGAATCGTCTTGTTTCAACTGCCGCCACGATCATACGCGATTCTCGGTCTTGAACCGACTTCCCCAGTCACCTCTTCTTTCGGGGCCTCATGAACATCAGTCCCAGGTCGTCGTTCCGCAGCAACTGCACTTCGTTGTGCGTGATTCGGACCACATATCCGAAGTCGTCAATATCCACCTTCCACATGTATTCGATCGTTCTCAGCTTCCACATTCCAACTTCCTCGGCGTGAGCCCCCGGCCGCGCCGCACGAGTCAGAACGTACGTGTGGTCTGCCCGCAGAACGACGCGGTCACCTACCCGTTCATCAAGTACGCCGGTCTTCGAGATGTACTCATACTCCCCGACCACCATGTCGTCGGTGATCGGGCCGCTGTAGTCGCACCGCCAACACCCGACCGAGCAGAGCGTCGCCAGAATCAATGCCGCCGAGCAGACGGATGTCAGTCGCATGGCGCATACACCTCAGACAGCTCCGCCATCCCGACGAAGGTCGAGCGGTTGGTTCGAAAGCACTCGACGACGGAGTTGTCGCTCGGCGACCAGCAGGAAACGAATCGCGGCGCGCGCGTGCAAGCCGCGACCAACCGCGCGGCGGGCTCTGCACGCGTCGCCGATCCCGCTCCCGTCCTCATAGCTTCACCAGTCCCGTGCACAGGGCGAATGGCGGTCCGAGTCGGCACGAAGACGCGACGTCCGTCGCGGAGCGGCGACGACGAAGCGGCCGCCGCCGCGTCGATCGGCCCGCGCCCCGCCGATCCGCCCGAGCCGCGCCGCGTCGCCCGTCCG
>JAJFTU010000134.1 GCA_021372775.1 bacterium
GCGTTGCCGAACTGCTTGTAGGCCTGCGTGTCGGAAACAGGGATCTCGAACCGCTTTCCGCCGGGGGCGTCGAAGCCCATCAGCCGCGCGCACTCGCGCGGCGTGAGCCGTCGCGGCGCCTTCTTGCCGCGCTGCTTGACGAGGATCTCCGAGCCGTCCTTGTAGTAGCGCGCGGAGAGCGTGCGCGCCGTGTCGTCCCGCCCGACCAGCCCGAAGCCGAACCCGTTCCCCGCGGCGCGGTGCTTCGCGGCGTAGGCCTGCAGGTACTCCCAGAGGTGCGGCGTCAACGTGTAGCGCGGATCGACCTTCGCCTTCGGCCCTTGCGTGTACGGGGGCTCCGCCTCCTCCCCGCCGTCTTCCGGATGGAGGATCGTGCGCAGCGTGGGCCACTTCTCCGCCGGCGGGATCTGAATGTCGCGGAAGCGGAAGCCGGCGTCTTCGGCGAAACCGACGATGAACGTCCGCTCGCGGTGCTGCGGCACGTACGGCTTCGCGTCCAGGACCGACCACTCGACGTGGTAGCCGAGCTCGTACTGCAGGGTGTCCAGGATCACGCGGAACGTGCGGCCGCGGTCGTGGGCGACGAGGTTCTTCACGTTCTCCAGCAGGAACGCCTTCGGCCGACGGTGCGCGATGATCCGCGCGAGATCGAAGAAGAGCGTTCCCTGCGCTTCGCACGCGAAACCGTGCGCGCGGCCGAGCGAGTTCTTCTTGCTCACGCCGGCGATCGAGAACGGCTGGCAGGGGAAGCCGCCGACGAGGATGTCGTGCGGCGGAATGTCGTCCTCCGCGACCTGCCGGATGTCCCCCGGAAACGGGTGGTCCGAGACGTCGAGATTCGCGGCGTAGGTTTGCCGCGCGTATTTGTTCCACTCGCAGGTCGCGACGCAGCGCCCGCCCGCCGCTTCGAAGGCGAGGCGCATCCCGCCGATGCCGGCGAAGAGGTCGACGAACGTGAAGCGCCCCGACGCGGCTTGATACGGAACACCGCCCCCAGCTCCGCGCAGCGCGTCGAGCGCCGCCGGGCGCGGGGCGGCCTCGCCGCGATCCCAGCGGTAGATTGTGCGCACGCCGTAGCCGAGCAGTTCGGCGGCCTTCTCGACGCTGAGCCCCGCCCGCTCCCGCAAGGCGCTGAATTCGTTTTTCTCGCCCATCTTTCGCCTCTGCTGGGAATCTTTTTGCCATTTTGGCAGCGGTCCGTCCCACCGTCCACACCGCCCGGGCCCCGAATCGCGCCCCGGCCTCCCGCCGCTGCAATCAGCGCAGCGCCGCTTCCCTAAATCTGTGGCAACTTGGTTCCGCTGCGCCGGACGCCACCCGCCCGGCGCGGGGGGACTTGGCCTCATGGCGATCGACGACTCGCTCGCGCGGCTGCTGCGGGCGTTCCAAGACCTCGGCGCGCGGACCGTGCTCTGCAAGCCGCTCTCGCCGAACGACAACTCGAAGAACCAGATCTACCTCGGTCCCGACCTCTCGGCGGTCAACATGCTCCCGACGGCGCCGATCGTCGCCGAATCCGGCGAGAACGGCCGCACCCGATTCAAGGCGGGACTCGACCTCTGGTGGCTCGGCCCCGAAGGCGCGCCCGAGGCCGCGCCGACCGCGCAGTTGATCCTGTACCCGCAGTACCCCGAAGTCCGCATGTCCGGCTTTCTCCTGCGCTGCCGGACCGCCCCGAGCGCCACGCTGACCTCGCGCCGCGAAGGGCGGCTGCTCTTCCTCGCCATCGACGGAACGACGCGGATCTACGCCTACGCCGTCGAGCCCGACACGCCGATCGCGCGCGAGTTCGCCGCGCTCGGCCGCCCCGAGGAGACCGGCGTCTTCCTCTACGTCCCGCTCCTCGCGGCGGCCGGCGCGACCTCGCGCGACCGGCTCGTCGCCGAGCTTCGCCGCATCAGCGGCCTCGGCTGGATCCGCTCGAAGCGCCTCCTCGGCAGCGGCGAGCTCGGCCCTTGCGAAGCGCCCAACTGCGGCGGCTACACGCTGGAGGCGGAGCTCGGCGTCCTGCCCAACGGCCGCGCCGAGCCGGACTTCGAGGACTGGGAAGTGAAGCAGTACGCGGTGCGCGACTTGGAGAAGCCGCAGACCGGCGTAATCACGCTGATGACGCCGGAGCCGACCGGCGGCCTCTACCGCGAGATCGGCGCCGCGGACTTCGTGCGCCGCTTCGGCCGCCCCGAAGCGAAGTGCGAAGCGGTCCTCTACTTCTGCGGCAACCATCGCTGCGGCGCGCGGCAGGACAGGACCGGTCTTACGTTGCGCGTGCGCGGCTTCGACGCGGCGGCGGGCAAGATCACCGACGCCGCGGGCGCGGTCGAACTCAGGACCGACGACGACGAGCTCGCCGCCTCGTGGGGGTTCGCCTCGCTGCTCGACCACTGGAAGCGCAAGCACGCGCGCGCCGTCTACGTCCCCTCGATCTCGCACCCCTCGCCGCGTTCCTACCGCTACGGCGCCACGATCCGCCTCGCCGAACGAACCGACGTCGCGCGCTTCCTCGGCGGCCTCGCCTCCGGCGCCGTCTACTACGATCCCGGCGTGCGCCTCGACACATCCAGCCCGCGCGGCCGGGTCCACGCGAGGTCCCAGTTCCGCACGCGCGCCGCCTCGATCGAGGACTTGTATCTGCGCGTCGACTCGGTCAACGTCGCGGCGGAGTGACGCGGAAGACATCGATCGAGGTCCGCTCCCCGCCCGTTTGTCCGCCCGCCGCCCGTGGTGCATTCTTCCGGGCGGTGATGGGCAAAGCCGTTCTCTGAAATCGATGGTCGGCGGCGCGAGGGGCGACAGGCCCGGAGGCGCCGCGGAGAGGTTCCTGTGAGCGTCAGGGCATCCGGCCGCGCGCAAGACGAGATGCGCCCGGTCGAAATGGAAATCGACGTCAAT
>JAJFTU010000135.1 GCA_021372775.1 bacterium
CCGGCTGGCGCGCCAACTCGTGGACGGCGAATGGTCCGGGGCGCGCGAGGTCGCGCCGGAGGACCTCGCCTCGCTGCTCGGCGTGCCGCGCTTCCGCGGCCCGGAGGCCCGCTCGCGCGCCGAGGTCGGCGTGGCCACCGGCCTCGCCTGGACGGCCTACGGCGGCGAGGTCCTGACGCCGGAGGCGGCGGTCGTCCCGGGGAAGGGGCGGCTGACGGTCACGGGACAGCTGGGCGAGGTGATGCAGGAATCGGCCCGCGCCGCGCTGACCTACGTCCGCGCCCGCGCCGCGGAGTTCGGCCTGCCGCCGGACCTCGAATCGACGCGCGACCTGCACATCCACGTGCCGGCGGGGGCGATCCCCAAGGACGGCCCCTCGGCCGGCGTGGCGATGGCCGTGGCGCTGGTCTCGATCCTCTCCGGCATCCCGGCCCGCGCCGACGTGGCGATGACCGGCGAGATCACGCTGCGGGGGCGGGTGCTCCCCGTCGGCGGCGTGAAGGAGAAACTGCTCGCCGCGCACCGCACGGGGATTCGCACCGTGCTGATTCCGCGCGACAATGAACAGGATCTGGCGGAGCTTCCGCCGGACGTGGCCGCGGAGCTGAACGTCGTCCTGGTGGACCGCGTGGACGAAGTCCTCTCCCTGGCCTTGGAACGGCCTCCGCGGGCCGTCGCCGCGCCGTTGGGCGCGGCGGGGGAAGCCGCGGAGAGGCCTCAGTGACGCGCTGAGGCTCCCGCCGCGCCGCGACAGGCGCGGACTCTGTTTCGCTTGCCCTCGGTACTGGGCGTGGTGGTTCTATGAAGGTGAACGATGTACGGCTGGCGTGGGTCGCCGCCGGTCCGGCGCAGTTCCCGCGCGACAGCAGGCCGGAGGTCTGCGTGCTCGGCCGCTCCAACGTGGGCAAGTCGAGCCTGATCAACCGCCTGATCAACCGCAAGGGGATGGCCCGGGTCAGCAACACCCCCGGCCGGACGCGCGAGATCCACTTCTACATGCTCGACGACCGCTTCTACCTCGTGGACCTGCCGGGCTTCGGCTACGCGAAGGTCCCCGAGGCGGTGCGGAAGTCGTGGGGCACGCTGATGGAGAGCTACTTCTCCGACCGCGGTCCGCTGCGGCTCGCCGTGCAGCTCGTGGACGTGCGCCACGATCCGACCGATCTCGACCGCACGCTGGCCGACATGCTCGTCCTGCGGCGGATCCCGACCGTGCTCTGCCTGACGAAGTCGGACAAGGTCTCGAACAACCAGATCAACCTGATGATCCAGCGCGCGCCGCAGGTGCTCGACCTGCCGCCGGAGACGCCGGTCCTCGTGACCTCGGCGATGACCGGCGTCGGCATGCGCGAACTGTCGAGGGTCGTCGTCGACGCGTTCGTCTCCCCGCCCCGCAAGCCTCAGCGGCCCGTCGAGATCGAAGCCGAAGAGGAAGGGCGATGAAAGTCCAGGAACTGAAGGCGCTCAGCATCGGGCGCTTGATCCGCATGGCCCGTTCGCACGGGGTCGAGGGCGTGTCGCAGGCGCGCCGCCAGGAGCTGCTGCACCGGATCGTCGCCGACTCGCTGCGCAAGGGGGAGACGGTCGTCTCGCGCGGCGTGCTCGAGCTGCTGCCCGAGGGGTACGGCTTCCTGCGCTCGCCGGAGCACTCCTACCTGCCCGGTCCGGACGACATCTACGTGTCGGCCGACTTGGTGCGCCGCCATCACCTCGAGACCGGGGACGTCCTCTCCGGGCCGCTGCGCCAGCCGCGCCGCGCCGAGAAGTACTTCGCGATGATGGAGGTGGAGGAGATCCACGACATCCCGGCGGCCTCGGTGCTGCGGAAGAAGAAGTTCGAGGAACTGACGCCGTGGCACCCGGACGTCGCGCTGCGGATGGAAACGACGCGCGACAACCTCTCCGGGCGGGTGATCGATCTCCTCGCGCCGATCGGCATGGGGCAGCGCGGGCTGATCGTCGCCCCGCCGCGCACCGGCAAGACGATGTTCCTCCAGACGATCGCGCACGCGGTCGCCGAGAACCACCCCGACGTCACGCTGATGGTCCTGCTGATCGACGAGCGGCCGGAGGAAGTCACCGACATGCAGCGCACGGTGCGCGGC
>JAJFTU010000136.1 GCA_021372775.1 bacterium
CATGCGTTCTTGATTCCGATTGTCCCCGGCACTGGCATCACGTCGCCCGGCCCAAGCCCGCATACGCCGCCCTGCAGGTACGCCAGAACGTGGGATCGCACGGCCGTCACGCGCCGTTGATCCCGCGTCATGTTCAGGAGGTTCGGCCGCTCGATGAGCGCAATCGGCGGCGTCAGTTCGGTCGCCTTCACCAACGCCTCCAGCGAGGAGCTGCCCTGGGGATGGGCTTCGTTCTTGTAGGAACCCGGCGTCCTCGCATACAGGGCCTTGTGGACACCTGCCGTGCCGACGAGCGGTGGATCAATGCCGAGTATCTTGGCCATCATCGCCGCGCAGCTTCGCGTCCCCTTCATGGCCTCTCCGGCCGACTGCTCTCGTCCTTCCGGGAGACCATCGGGAGAGATCATCTTGTGTCTTCGCGGCGTATGGTCGGTGCTGTCGCCGTCCTCCGCCCCCGTCGGATCGACGCGGGTCGGCGGGTTGCCGCGCACGTAGGCGTGGCGGGTCCAGGACGGCCGGTCCGCCGCCGCCCCGCTCGCGCGACCGGGCAGGCCGCGGCCGTGTCCCGCCGCCGCGGAACGAACCGGCTTCGAAGCCGCGTCGGCATCGTTCGCTTGGAGACTCATGCGCCCCCCCCGAGGCTCGCTCGATGCTACTTCAACAGTGCCTGCAGTTCGGCGTTGTCCGGCTGGTACTTCTTCGCCAGCTCGTACGCCGTCAGGCCGTCCGCGTCCTTCAGCCTCTTGTCCGCGCCGTACTTCAGCAGCAGCCGGCAGACTTCCACCTCGCCGCCGACGGCGGCTTCCATCAACCGCGTGCGCGGCCCCGGTACGTCGGGCGGCGCCCCGGCCGCCAGCAGCAGTTCGACGACGCGGGGATCGTGCGCCCCGTAGAGGACGTCGCCGCCTGGGTCCGAATAGGTGTCGGTGGCGGGATCCAATTCAGTGACCTTGTAGTTTTGCTCGCGCTGGTGCGGGTCCGCGCCGGCCGACAAGAGGTACTTCACGATATCGACTTGGTCGTTGCGGGCCGCCCAGAAGAGAGCCGTCGAGTCGTGGATCCGCCACATTTCGGTTACCCAGAACACAAAGCGCGCATTGACGTCGGCGCCGCCGGCCACCAGCGCGGCGACGGTGTCGAGGTGCCCGCAGCGCGCCGCCCACGCCAGCGGCGTGAGGTTCGACTGCTGCGGAATGTTGGGGTTGACGCCCGCCTTCAGCATCCGCTGAACGGTCTCCGTGTCCCCGCGCGCGGACGCCTTGCACAGCTCCGCGGCGGCGCGCTCCGCCGGACCAAGCGACGCGTCCACATCCGAGTCCGCTTCGAATCCGCAGTGGGGATCGTCCGGCGGCGACTGCGCCGCGGCCACGCCGCAGGACGCCGCGACAGCCAACACCACGAAGATCGCCTTAGTTCTTGTAGTGGTCATAATGTTCCTTGAGCCTCGCATAGGTTGTTGGGTGCTGGCCAGTCGGGTAGTGGCTTCCCTTCCCCGGCCCCGTCGGCAACGCGCCCCACTCAACGGCTAGCGAGGGAAGCGCGACGGTGAGGAACTTGCCGGCTTCGACGTTCCCCAACGGATTTCGGCCTTTGATCAGCCATACGGCCGCGAGGTCTTGGCTGTGCGCCGAGAAGTCGCGGAGTCCCAGCGCGTCCTTGGCCGCCTTCCACGTTCCCGGCTCGAACTGATACGCCCCCGCCGGCTTTTCTCCCGGATGGTGGCTCAGATCGGCAATCGGCTTGTTGCCGAAGGCGTTCGAGTAGAGGGACTTGTCGTCGCGGTCGGTCATGCTGTCGGGGTTGTTCTCCGCCTGACGGATCGCGTGCAGCGCCTTCTGCACGTTCGGGTTCAGCAACGCGGCGTCCAGTTCCGCGCGAAGACGCGCCTGATCTTCCGCCTCCTTGCGCTCCTGCGCCGACTTCTTCTTGTCCAGCTCGGGCGTTTGCTGGGTCGGCGTCGCCTTGCGCTCCCCCGACTCCGCGGGGTCCTCCCCCGTCGGATCGACGCGGTTCAGCGGGTTGCCACGCACGTAGGCGTAGCGGTTCCAGGACAGCGGGTCCGCCGCCTTCGCGCTCGCGTCCAAGGGATCGACCGTCAGGAACGCCCCCGCCGACGACGCGTAGTAGCGCGCCAGCATGTAGTCGAGGCCCGTCTCCGCGTCCCGTTCGTGGCCGGTGTAGAGCTTCCGCGTCGTCGTCCCCGTCGCCGTCCACGACGCCATCTCCTGGCCG
>JAJFTU010000137.1 GCA_021372775.1 bacterium
GCAACGCCGTCCAGCCCCGCTCCGAGCGCCGCCCCCGCGACGGCACCCCCGCCATGGCCCGCGGACTCCTCGACCGCCCCCTCGGCTGGGACGAGATCCTCGAGCTCCGACGCTTCCCACGCCGCCTCCCGCCCCTCCCCCGGGGATGGGCCGCCTGCCGCGACGAGGCCATCCCCACCGCCGGGCGGCTCCCCTCCCGCCGGCGGATCCCCGGCTACGAACGCTGAAGACGACGCCCCCGTCGGCCCCGCGGCCGCCGCGACGGTCTCGACGCGCCGCGGCCGCCCGCGCGACCTGCCGCCTCCGTCCAGCGTCCCGACCGCGGCGCCCGCCCCGCGGCGACGCCGATCCGCGGTTCGGCGTCGGCACGGCGGCGGGCGCCGCCGCCCGGCGCGCGCGACCAACACGATCGGCTTCACGTTGGGACAAGTTCATGACACGGGGCGGGCAGGATGGGGGGGATGAACGTGATCGACTACTTCGCGCTGGACCGCCTCGTCGCCTCGGCGTTCGATTTCGACGCTCCTCTCTCGTCGATCCCCGACCTCCCCCTCGACATCGCGACCTTCCCCTTCTCCTCCGCCGCCGCGTGGCTCCTCCCCGGCGCGGACGACTACCCCGACGGCGCCAACGCCCGCTTCGGCGACGACGCGGCGCTCAAGGGTCCGCGCTTCGCGCCGCGGGCCGACCCGCTGCTCGGCGCCCCCGACCGCGCCGCCGTCGAGAACGCGCGCTTCCGCTGCGCCGTCCTCGTGCCGCGGGGCGCGCCGCCCGCGCGCCGCACGGTCGCGCTGCTGCACGGCCTCAACGAGAAGACGTGGGAGAAGTACTACGCGTGGGGGGCGCGCCTCGCGCTCGACCTGCGCCGGCCGGTCGTGCTCTTCCCGATCGCCTTCCACATGAACCGCACCCCCGCGGAATGGAACAGCCCGCGCGCGATGAACGCCGTGGCCAAGGAGCGGCGCGCGCTCTCGCCGACGCTCGCGGCGGGGAGCTTCGCCAACGCGGCGATCAGCGTCCGCCTGCAGGCGATCCCGCAGCGGTTCTTCTTCTCCTGCATGGAAACGGTCCACGACCTGCGCGCCTTCGCCGCGCTCGTCCGCGCCGGCGGCGTTCCCGGACTCGCCGCCGACTGCGCGCTCGACTTCTTCGCCTACTCGGTCGGCGCCTTCCTCGCCGAGACGCTGCTGCTCGGCGACGAGGCGCGGGTCTTCGGCGAGGCGCGGGCGCTCCTCTTCTGCGGCGGCGCGACGTTCGACCTGATGGACCCGGTCTCGAAGTTCATCCTCGACGGCGACGCCTACCGCGCGCTGCGGACGCTCCTCGTCGACCGCTTCCCCGAAGAGGCGCGGCGCGATCCGCTGATCGCGCGCCACTTCGCCGAAGGGGACCCGGCCGCCGACGCCTTCGCCTCGCTCCTCGCCCACGACCGCGGCGCCGAGGACCGCGCCGCGCGCCTCGCCGCGCTGCGCGGCCGGCTCGCGGCGGTCGCGCTCGAGGGGGACGTCGTGGCGCCGCCGGACGGCGTGCGCCGCACGCTCCTGCCCGCCGGCCTGCCGGTCGAGACGCTCGTCCCGGCCTACGCCGCGCGGCACGAAGCGCCGTTCCCGCGCGAGGGCGAAGACCCCGCGGCGGTGCAGGCGGCCTTCGACGCGCTGTTCGCCCGCGCCGCGGACTTCCTCGCCTAGCGCCCCGCCGGCGCGCGCGTCGCCGCCCCGAATAGACGAACGGCGCGCGTCGCCGCGCGCCGCGTCGTCCTCCGCAACAGCCGCGGCTACTTCTTCGGCCGCCCCTCGTCGTCCACGACGATCGGCGCGGCGAAGCCGGCCGCCTTGAGCTGCTTCTCGATTTCGGCGCGGTCGCCGACGAGCGTCACGACCAGCCCGTTCCAGTCGAGAATCCCCGAGCGGGCCGCGGCGTTGACCTCGTCGACGCCGGCCGCGGCCAGCGCCGCGTCGGCGCGGGCGAGCGCGTCGAGCGGACGCCCGTCGGCGACGATCCGCGCCAGCGTCCCGGCGAGGCTGTTCGTCGTCGCCACGCTCTCCACCAAGTCGTAGCGCGACGTGCGGACCGCCTTCGCCAGCTCGTCCGCGACGACGTCGCCCTTCGCCAGACGGTCGAACTCCCGCTTCATCTCGAGCAGCGCCGGCCCGGTGACCGCCGTCTGCACGCTCGCCGCCGCGACCAGCGCCGCCTGCGTCCCTTCGCCGCCGATGCCGCTCCCCGCGCCGTAGCAGTAGCCGTGCGCCTCGCGCAGGTTCTGGTTGAGGCGGCTGGTGAAGGCGCCGCCGAAGAGGGTGTTGAGCGCCATCCGCACCGCGCGGCCGCGCTCGTCGGCGCCCGGGATCGGGCGCGCGACGCGGATCACGGTCTGCGGCGCGCCCGGACGGTCGACGACCGCGATCCGCGCCGTCGTCTCGGTGAGCGGCTTCGCCGCGGGCGCCGGCGTTCCCGCGCCGCGCCACGAGGCGAACCGCTCCTCGAGCAGCGTCTTCAGCTCCTGCACGTCGAAGTCGCCGACGAAGACGAAGCGCGCCCGCGCCGGATCGAGCAGCCGGGGCACGGCCGCCCGCACGTCGTCGAGCGTCAGCGCCGCGACCGTCGGCGCGTAGCCGTCGACCGGCCGGCCGCGGTAATCGTCGCGGCCGTAGACCAGCGCCGCGGAAACGATCCGCGCCACCGTCTCCGGATCGTCGGCGCGCGACTCGATCCGCGCCGCCTGCAGCTTCCGCTCGCGGTCGAAGTCGTCGGGGGCGAGGTTCGGCCGCAGCGCGGCGTCGGCGAAGAGGTCGAGCGTTTGCGGAAGGCGCGAGGCGAGGCCGCGCACGGCGACGACGAAGCTGTTGGCGCGCGCGTCGGCGCCGACGTTCGCGCCGAGCGACTCGACCGCCGCGGCGAACTCCGGCGCCGACTTCCCGCCGGCGCCCGAGTTGAGCAGCGACGAGACGAGCGTCGCCAGCCCGGCCTTCTCCGGCGGCACGGCCCGCTCGCCGCCGTCCACCACGAGGCCGCCGGCGAAGAGCCCGCTCCCGCGCAGCGACACGGCGACCAACTCCACGCCGTTCTTCAGCGTCGCCACCGTCGGCGCGGGGGGCGCGAACGGCGCCGGCGCGCCGGGCGCCGGGGCCTTGTCCAACGACGCCCCTTCGACGCGCGCCGCCGCCGGCAGCACGCGCAGGTCCACGCGGCCGCCGCCGAGGACGCGCGACGTCCATTCCTTGATTCCGGCCGCGTCCACGCGGCGCATCCGCGCGAGCGCCGCCTCGAAGCTGTCCGCCTCGCCGAAGTAGTGCCGGTAGGCGTTCAGCATCTCGGCGCGCTGCAGCAGGCTCTCCATCCCCCGCAGCCGTCCCGCCTCGTCCTGCGCCTTGACCCGCTGCAGTTCCTCCTCGGTCGGCCCCTTCGCCTTGAGCGCCTCGAGCTCGGCCAGCGTCTCCCGCTTGACCCGCTCGATGTCCACGCCGCGCGCCGGGGTGACGACGATCTGGAACTCCGACGAGAAGTCGCGCTCGTCGAGGAAGGCGGCGACGTTCTGCGCGATCTGCAGTTCGTGCACCAGCCGCCGCTCCAGGCGGCTCGACGGCCCGCCGGAGAGGATCGCCGCGGCGAGGTTCAGCTCGGCCGTGCCGGCGGCGAACGCCGGGGGCGCCGGCCAGACGAGGTAGAGGCGCGGGAACTCGACCTTGTCCACGGCGACGCGCCGCACTTCGCGGTCGAGCTCCGCGGGCCGCGCGGCGCGCCGCGCCGGCGCCGGACGGGCCGGCACCGCGCCGAACGTCGCGGCGATCAGCTCCTTCGCCTTCGCCGGATCGAAGTCCCCGGCGACGACGAGCGTCCCGTTCGCCGGCACGTAGTAGGCCGCGAAGAAGTCCTTCACGTCCTTGAGCGACGCGGCCTTGAGGTCCTCGTGGCTGCCGATCACCGAGTGGGCGTACGGATGCCCGGCGGGATAGAGCGCCTCCGGCAGGATCGCGTCCACGACGCCGTAGGGGGTGTTTTCGATCACTTCGCGCATCTCGTTGCGCACCACTTCCCGCTGGCGGTCGAGCTTCTCCTGCGTCATCGCCGCCCCGAGCCCTTCGAGCCGGTCGGCGTCGAGCCAGAGCAGGACCGGCAGCGCCTCGGGCGGGCCCCAGCTGTAGTACTTCGTGCGGTCGTTCGAGGTCGCGGCGTTGTTGGCCGCGCCGAGCGACTCCATCCGCACGTCGAACTCCGCGCCGGGAACGCGCCGCGTCCCCATGAACATCAGGTGCTCGAAGAGATGCGCGAACCCGGTCTTCCCCTGGACCTCGTCCTTGGAGCCGACGTCGAACCAAGTGTTGACGACGACCTGCGGCAGCCGGTGGTCCGGATGCAGGATCACCGTCAGCCCGTTGGGGAGGGTGTAGGTTTCGCAGGCGACCTTCAGAGGAGCTGCGGACGGCATGTCGCTCACCATCGCCAGCGCGGCGAACGCGCCGGCCAAGCGGAGAACGTTGCGGAGCATCGGAACTCCCACGGCGCGGCCCTCGCGGAGGGGACGCGGGACGGATACGATCGGGGCATCATGGACGAGAAGGCGAAGCTGGTCTACTCCTCCGGGCCGGACGGTTCGGGACGCGCCCCGGGCGGCGCTCCGTCCGCGGAGCGCGCTTCCCTGCCGCCGGAGCGGCAGTCGATCCGCGTGCGCCGCGAGACGGCGGGCCGGGGCGGCAAGGCGGTCACGACGATGCGCACGTTCCAACTGGCGCGCGCCGACGCCGAGGCGCTCCTGAAGCGGCTCAAGGCGCTTTGCGGCGCCGGCGGCACGATCCGCCAGGCCGAGGACGGCCTCGTGCTCGAGGTGCAGGGGGACCACGTGGACAAGTTGGTCGCCGAGCTCCGCGCCCGCGGCTTCAAGGCCAACCGCGGCTGATCCCTTCGCGCCCGCCGCTCGAACGCCGGCGACGTGCGGGGGCGGCGGACGTCAGTCGCGGCGGCGGCGCGCGGCGCCGCCGTACGACGAGAAGTCGAACGCCAGCGCGAGCACGAGGAAGATCACCTGCCAGAGCCCCCAGTGGCCGCCGTAGACGTTCATCACGACGAGATACCAGAGGAGCGTGTACGGCAGCAGCGCGATCCCCAGCAGCGGCAGCAGCGCCCCGCCGGGAAACGCGCGCCCGACCCACGGCGTGAAGAGCCACAGGGCGGCCACCGCGAGGCGCGGGAAGCCGAAGATCAGCAGCGCGAAAAGGCAGCAGGGCATGCGGTCATGATCGCACGGCCGCGCCGCGGGTCGCCACACCCCGCGCCCCCCCGGCGAACCGCCCGAAACGGCCCAAAGGACGGGCCCGCGAGGCCCGCGCCCGTCAGCCCAGCGAGTCGAGCAGCGAGCCGATCATCTCGTCGGCCGCGCGGATCACCGCGACGTTCGCCTTGACGGCGACGCCGTCCTGATGGAGCGAGACCATGTCGGAGGGGAGGCGCTCCGGATCGGGCGAGCCGGCCGTCCGCCGCGCCACCTGCGCCACGTCGCGCGTCGCCTGGGCGATGCCGCCGAGAGCCGAGCTGACCGCGTCGATCATCCGCTCCTCCGCGGGGACAAGATCCCCAAGCGGCTTATCGGCCGCGGCGGCCCGGACTTGACGGCGCGAGCAGCAGGAGCGGCCGCGGGTCGATCGTGATCCGCGCCGGCGTCCGGCCGACGACGTCGCCGTCCGCCTGGATCGGCGCGCCCCGCGGCTCGAGGGCGCGGACCCTCGTCGCGGTGACGATGTGCGCGGCCCCGCTCCGCGCGAGGCGGCCGGAGAAGAGCGCCAGCGCGGCCTGCAGCAGCGTCAGGCGGCCGCCGGGGCGGATCAGCGCGACCTCGAAGCTCGGCTTCTCGATGTCGGCCTCCGGCGCGCAGACGAACGAGCCGCCGTAGAGCCGCCCCTTGCAGACGATCGCCCCCTGCGCCGCGCAGCGCCGCTCGTCCACCTCGATCTCGAACGGCGGCGGCAGCGGCAGGAGCACCTGCTTGACCGACTCCGCCCCGTAGGCCCAGCGCCCCACGCCGCGCTTCGCCGCGAGCGACATCCCGTCCACGACCCGCGCGTCGAAGCCGATCCCGGCCATGATCGAGAAGAGCCGCCCGTCCACCGAGCCGACGCGCACGCCGCGGGAAACGCCGCCGACGATCGTCCGCGCCAACTCCTCGGGCGCGGCGGGAAGGCCGATCTCCCGCGCGAGCACGTTCGCCGTGCCGAGCGGGATGATCCCCATCGGCACCGACGACCCGGCGAGGCCGTTGACGACCTCGTTGATCGTCCCGTCGCCCCCCGCCGCGACGACCGCGTCCCAGCGCTCCGGCGACGCCTCGCGGGCGAACGCCTCGGCGTCCCCCCGCTCCGACGTCGGCCTGAGCCGCGGCTGCGCCCCCGCCCCCTCGAGCGCGGCGAGCGTCGCGTTGAGCAGCGCCGTCCGCCGCCGCCCGGCGGTCGGGTTGTAGATCACCAGCACGCGGCGGCGCGCCGTCTTCTTCATCGGCCGGTTCCGCACGTCACTTCACGGCGAGCAGTTCGACCTCGAAGACGAGGGCGGAGTTGCCGGGAATGCCCGGCTGGCCCATCGACCCGTAGGCCGCTTCGGGCGGGCAGACGAGGCGCGCCTTGCCGCCGACCTTCATCCGCATCACCCCCTCCGTCCAGCAGGGGATCACGGCGTTCAGCGGGAACTCGGCCGGCGTGCCGCGCTTGTAGGAGCTGTCGAACTCGCCGCCGTCGAAGAGCGTGCCGCGGTAGTGGACCTTGACCGTGCTTCCCTGCGCCGGCGAATCCCCCGTTCCCGGCCGCAGCTCGAAGTAGAGCGAGCCGGAGACGGTCTTCTGCGCGCCCGGCTTCTTCGCCTCCTCGGCGACGAACGCGTCGGACAGGACCTTGCGCGCGGACTCGAGCTTCTTTCTCCGGTCCGCCCGCAGCAGCTCGATCTTCTGCCGGCTGTATCCGGCGGGATCGACCGCCGCCGGCCGCCGCAGAAGCGCGTCCTGCAGCCCTTGCGCGACCAGCGCCGCCTCCTCCGGCGACAGCTGCATCCCGCCGAGTTGCAGGCCGACGATCTGCCCCATCACGTAGAGCGTCTTCTCTTCGTCGGTCTTCGGCTCGGCGGCGAACGCCGCTCCGCCCAACAGGGCCAGCGACGCCAACGCCGCAAGGACTTTCCGCATGACCCGATTCCTCGTTCGCCGCCGGGGGGGAGGGCGGCGTGAGGATAGCATCCCCGCCGCAAAGGAGACTGGAACGGCGGGCCGTTTAGCCCGAAAGTTGTACCGGATGAACTGATGGCCGAACCGGTGCTGCCGCCCCCCGCGCGGGGCCAAGTCCGCTTTCTCGCGCTCGCCGTCGCGGCCGGGCTCGGCGGAGGCGTCGTCGCCGTCCTGTTCCGCGCCCTTTCGATCCAACTGCCGGCGTGGCTCTGGCCGGGCGACCCGAACCTCGTGCGCGGCGTCGCCGCCGCCCCCGACTGGCGCAAGATCGCCGTGCCGGTCGTCGGGGCGCTCCTCGCGGGGCTCGTCCTCTACCTCGGCTCGCGCTGGACCGTCGTCGGCAAGGGCTGGGACATCCTCGAGGCGGTCGTCCTGCGCGACGGCGTGCTCCACCTCCGCGCCGCGCTCGTCAAGGGGATCTCCTCGCTCCTCACCGTCGCCTCCGCCGCGCCGCTCGGCCGCGAGGGGCCGATGGTCCAGCTCGCCGCGGCGACCTGCTCCTGGGGCGCGCGGCGGATGCGCCTGCCGGTGCGCCAGCGGCGGATCCTCGTCGCCTGCGGCGTCGCCGCCGGCATGGCCGCGGCCTACAACGCCCCGATCGGCGCCGCGCTCTTCACGATGGAAGTCATCGTCGGGAACTTCGCGCTGGAGGTCTTCGCGCCGCTGGTCTTCGCCTCGGTGGTGGCGACGATGCTCGCCCGCGCCGCCTTCAGCGGCACGCCGGTCTTCCAGCTCGGCGGCTTCAAGCTCGTCAGCCCCTGGGAGTTCGCCGCCTACCTCGCGCTCGGCGTCCTCGCCGGCCTGACCGCCGCCCTTTTCCTGCGCGGGCTGCGGGCCAGCTCGGCGCTGTTCCGCAAGAGCCGCCTCCCCCGCCCGCTGGCGATGGCGATCGCCGGCCTGCTGCTCGGCGTCGTGGTCCTCTTCGTCCCCGACGTCGTCGGCAACGGGCGCGAGGCGATCGTCCTGCTGTTCCGCGAGGACTGGGTCCCCGGCTTCGCGCTGATGGTGCTGCTGCTGCGCGTCGTCCTCACCTCGGCCGAGGTCGGCTCGGGGGCGGTCGGCGGCGTCTTCACGCCGACGCTCTTCATCGGCGCGGTCCTCGGCGACGCCTTCGGCTCGGCGCTGCAGATGGCGTTCCCGCAGTTCGTCGGCGGCCCGAAGGCGTACGCGCTGGTCGGCATGGGCTGCCTGCTCGCCGGCACGACCCACGCCCCGATCACCGCCGTGCTGATGCTGTTCGAGATGACGCTCGACTACAACATCGTCCTGCCGCTGCTGCTCGGCGCCTCGGCGGCGAGCCTCGTCGCCCGCTCGATCGACGACCAGTCGATCTACACCGAGGCGCTCCGCCGCAAGCGCGGCGCGCCGACGCCGCGGGGCGAGGCCGCGGCGATGGCCAAGCTGACCGTCAGCGACGTCATGCGCGCCGAGCACCGCGTCGTGCCGGCCGACACGCCGCTGCCGCGCCTGCTCGACACGTTCATCCACGAGCGGCGCAACCACCTCTACATCGAGAAGGACGGCGCGTTCGCCGGCGCGGTCAGCCTCTACGAGGCGAGCCGCGCGCTGCGCGAGGCGGCCGATCCCGCCTCGCTTTGCGCGCGGGACGTCGCCAATCCGAGCTTCCAGACGACGACGCCCGAAGAGCGGCTCGACCGCACGCTGGAGCGGTTCTGGACGCAGGAGTGCGAGCGGCTGCCGGTGCTCGACCGGGCGACGAACGGCAAGGTGATCGGCACGGTCTCGAAGCGGGACATCCTCGGCGTCTACTCGCTGGAGATCCTCCACCGCCGCTCGCTCCTCGCGCGATTCGACGAGGACCTTCCCGGCGCACGGCCGACCTACGTCGAGCTGCCGGAGGACCACATCGTGGACGAGTCGTCGGTCCCGCCGGAGCTCGTCGGCCTGACCTTCTCCGAGGCGCGGGTGCGGGAGCGCTACGGCGTCTCGGTGCTGATCCTGCGACGGATGGACGAGCGCGGCCGTCCGCAGCGCCTCATTCCCGAGGGGCGGACGAGGCTCGAGGCGGGAGACCGCGTGGTCGTCTTCGGCGCGCGGGAGAAGGTGGAGGCCTTCCTGCAAGCCGGCCGGCGCTGAGGCGCGCGCCCGCCGTCCCCCGCGCGCGCCGCGACCGGCGAGGCGGGACCGCGAGGGACGCGCCGCGCGGCCTCAGTGCACCCCGCGCTCGTTGAGGTAGGCGCCGTAGAGGCGGTCGCTGCCTTGGATGTGCTTGACCAGCCAGTCGCGGAGGAAGTCCATCAGCCCGACCGCCAACGCGACCTGCCCCTTCTCGAAGCGCTCCTGTTCGGCGGCGACCTGCGCGGTCAGCCGGCGGTGCTCGGCCTGGTGGGCCGGCAGCGACGGGTAGCCGTACGTCTGAAGCAGCCGCTCCTCGTTGCGGAAGTGGACCGCGACGTAGAGGACGAGGCCGCGCAGCACCGGCCCGACGACGTCCTTCCCCTTCCCCTCGAGCATCGCCGCGTGCAGTCGGTTGATCATCGCCACGAGTTGCTTGTGCTCCTCGTCGCACTGCCGCACTCCGACGCTCAGCTCGTCCGTCCACGTGATCAACGGCATCGCGTTCCTCCGCGGCGGGCCGCTCCCGCCTCCCCTCGAATTTCGGCCGGCGCCCGACCCGCGGCAACGTGGCGCGGCGAAGCCGTTTCCGCCTATGCTCAGTCGCAAGGGAGGAACGTTGCGCGCCCGAAGTCTCGTCCCCGCCCTGCTCTTCTGCCTCGCCGCCTGCGCCGCGGCCGCCGGAACGCTCACCGTCACGGGAAGCGTGGCCGACGGCGAAGGCCGGCCGCTCGCCGGCGCGCTCGTCGTCGTCGTGCCCGAGGACGGCGGCCAAGGACGCTTCGCCGTCACGACCGACAAGGACGGCGCGTTCCGCGTCCGCGGCGTCGAGCCGGGAACCTACCGCGTCGCCGCCTCCGCGCGCGGCTTCGTCGAGCGGGCGCAGAACGGCGTGCGGTTCGCCGAAGGCAAGCCGAACCGGGTCGAGATCAAGCTTTCGCCCCGCCGCGCGCCGAGCCTCGAGGGACGCGCCGCGGCGAAAGGGGCGGAGCGGGCCCCGGACGCCGCCAAGCGCGCCGAGCGGGCCCCCGACGCCGCGAAGCGCGCCGACAGGGTCCTCGCCGGCCGCTTCACCGACGATCTCGCCCTGCAGCGATGGCTCGACGACCGGACGGCCGAGGGGCTGGACCTCCTCGCGCTCGCGCCGGGCGGCGAGGAAGGCACGCTCTTCGTCTTCCGCCCGCGCGGAGACGTCGCGCCGCGCGCGCTCACCGTCGTCGCGGCGAGCGAGCCGCCCGGCGCCGAGCGGCTCGCCCTGCGGATCGCCCAGGCGCGCGGCAAGACGTTCCTCGGCTGCGCGCCGCTCGGCCCCGACCGTCGCGCGCTGATCTTCGCCGACGGCGACTGAGCGCCCGCCGGCGTCGTCGGTCACGGCTTCGCGGCGACTATCTCCTCCAGCGCCGCGCGCACTTCGGCGGCGTGCTTCGAGACGTCCACGCCGCGCCAGACGCGGCGGACGACGCCGTCCTTGTCGATCAGGAAGGTCGAGCGGTCCACGCCGAGGGCCGTCTTGCCGTAGAGCGACTTCGGCTTGAAGCAGCCGTAGAGCTCGTGGA
>JAJFTU010000138.1 GCA_021372775.1 bacterium
ACCTCCTCCACGTTGACCTCCAGCTCGCGCGCGAAGAGGTCCTCCATGAAGTCGCTGAGCTGCGGGCGCAGGACGATGTGGGCCATCATCTGGCCGCCCCGCTCGTAGGGGTTGAGCACCCGCTGCGCGCCGGCGGCGATCATCTTCGAGGCGCTGCGCGTCTCGCTGCAGCGGCTGAGGATGTAGAGGTCCTGCCGCAGCGAGCGCGCGGTCAGGATGGCGAAGATGTTCGCCGCGTCGTTGCCGAGCACGGCGATCAGCGCGCGCGCCCGGTCGATCCCCGCCCGGCGCAGCACGTCCTCGTCGGTCGCGTCGCCGACGATCACCGGGACGCCGTCGTCCTCCTCTTCCGGCTGCTCGAGGGAAATCGCGACGTACGGAAGCCCCTGCCCGCGGAGCGTGCGGACGATCGACTGCCCGACGCGGCCGTAGCCGCAAACGATCACGTGGTCCTGCATGCGGTTCACCCGGGCGGCGACGCGGCGCCGCCAGAAGACGCGTCCGTTCACGACCCCCTCGGCGATCTTGCCCGAGACGTAGACCAGCGTGCCGACGCCGCCGAGGATCAGGGCCATCGCGACGATCTTCCCGGCGGGGGTCAGCGGGTGGACCTCCTCGTAGCCGACGGTCGAGATGGTGATGACCGTCATGAAGACGGCGTCGAGCGTGGTCCACGTTTCGCCGCCGGCGAGCTTGAAGCCGATCGTGCCGAGGAAGAACAGCGCGACGAGCGTCCAGAGGCCGAGCCGGATCTGCGGCCAGAAGAGGGAGGCGCGGGGGGACGGAAGGCGCATCAGTCGAAGAGTCCCGGCGCCGGCGGCGGCGCCGGCTCGAGGCACTCCGGACCGTCGCGGCGCGCGTCGTTGACGTGCGGGGCGAGGGGACGCGCGGTCATCCGCGCGGCGGGGAAGGGGCGGAGGAGCCGCGCCGGCGGCGCCGGGTCGTCGGAGGCCGGGTCGAGCCAGGCCGCGAACGAGCCTTCGTCGAGGATCGCCGGCATCCGGTCGTGGATCTTCGCCACCAGCTCGTTCGGCGCCGTCGTCAGGATCGCGGTGGTCTCCCGCGGCGCCCCGCCGTCGGGCGGGGTCCAGCTCTCCCAGAGGGCGGCGAAGGCGAACGGCGCGCCGTCGGCGAGGGCGAAGAGGAACGGCTTTCTTCCGGGGCGCGCCCACTCGTAAAATCCGTCCGCCGGGACGAGGCAGCGCCGGCGGCGGAACGCCTCGCGGAAGGCGGGCTTGTCGGCGGCGGTCTCGGCGCGGGCGTTGATCAGCTTGGCCGCGGCGCGGTCGTCCACCGCCCAGCGGGGGACGAGCCCCCACGACGGCGCGAACGTCTCGGACGACGCGCCCGGCGGGGTGGCGGCGCGGACGGCGAGGATCCGCTGGAGCGGCGCGATGTTCCAACGCGGCGCCGCCCCCGCGGGGAGCGCGAGGGCGAAGAGACGGGCGAGGGCCCGTCCTGGATCGGCGAGAACGAAGCGGCCGCACATGGCGGCGCCGATTATCGGCGCTGTGCGAGTATCTTGGAAACCCGGAGGCGACATGGAAGAGAGATTGAAGTCCGCCTACGAACTGGCGATGGAGCGTTTGAAGGCGAAGGAAGGGGGCGGGGACGAGGCGCAGTTGAGCGCCGAGCAGCGGGAGCGGATCTCCGCCCTGCGCGCCGACTTCAAGACCCGCCGGGACGAGCTCCTCTTCCTGCACAAGACGGCGACGGCCAAGGCGGCCGAGGCGCAGGACGAAGGGCGTCTCCGCAATCTGGAAGCGGACCACGAGCGCGAGATGGCGAAGCTCGCGGACGAGGAAGAGAAGGCGGTCCGCGCCGTTCGCGGCGAGTGACCACTCTGGTTGCGCCCTAAGCGCGGGGCCGGGACGGTTTGACTTCGCGCGAGGGGCGCCCGTACGATGCCGTTTTCCGCTGACCAGAGTCGAGCGAGACCGGCCGACCTGTCCGCAAACGCCAGCCAAAGGAGGCTTTAATGGAGCGGGAAGTCAAGACGATCGACGGCAACGAAGCCGCGGCGAGCGTCGCCCACCGCGTCAACGAAGTCATCGCCATCTACCCGATCACCCCCTCCTCGCCGATGGGCGAGTTTTCCGACGCCTGGTCCAGCGACGGGCGGAAGAACATCTGGGGCACCGTCCCCAGCGTCTACGAAATGCAGAGCGAAGGGGGCGCCGCGGGCGCCGTCCACGGCGCGCTGCAGTCGGGCGCCCTGACGACGACCTTCACCTCGTCGCAGGGCCTGCTGCTGATGATCCCCAACATGTTCAAGATCGCCGGCGAGCTGACGCCGACGGTCTTCCACGTCGCGGCCCGCGCCCTCGCCGCGCACGCCCTCTCGATCTTCGGCGACCACGCCGACGTGATGGCGGCGCGCCCCGCGGGCTGGGCGATGCTCTGCGCCTCGTCGGTGCAGGAGACGCACGACTTCGCGGCGATCGCCACCGCGGCGACGCTCGAGGCGCGCGTGCCGTTCATCCACTTCTTCGACGGCTTCCGCACGTCGCACGAGGTGATGAAGATCAACTGCCTCGGCGACGACGACCTGCGGGCGCTGATCGACGAGAAGGCGGTGGCGGCCCACCGCGCCCGCGGCCTCTCGCCGGAGAACCCGGTCATCCGCGGCACGGCGCAGAACCCCGACGTCTACTTCCAGGGGCGCGAGGCGGCCAATCCCTACTACGCCGCGACGCCGGAGACGGTGCAGCGGGTCATGGACCGCTTCGCCGCGGTCGTCGGGCGGCGCTACAAGCTGTTCGACTACGTCGGCGCCGCCGACGCCGAGCGGGTGCTGGTCGTGATGGGCTCCGGCGCCGAGACGGCGGAGGAGTCGGTCGAGGATCTCTCGGCGAAGGGGGAGAAGGTCGGCGTGGTGAAGGTGCGGCTGTTCCGGCCGTTCTCCGCCGCCGGGCTGATCGCCGCCCTGCCGAAGTCCGTGAAGAAGATCGCCGTGCTCGACCGCTGCAAGGAACCGGGCGGGGCCGGCGAGCCGCTCTACCTCGACGTCGTCGGCGTTCTCGCCCAGGCCGCGATGCGCGGCGGGCTGCCGTTCGCGCTGCCGAACGTCGTCGGCGGCCGCTACGGCCTGTCGTCGAAGGAGTTCACCCCGGCGATGGTCAAGGCGGTCCTCGACGAGCTGAAGAAGGACCGGCCGAAGAACAACTTCACCGTCGGGATCGTGGACGACGTGACGCACCTCTCGCTCGACGACGATCCGTCGTACACGCTGCCGGCGCAGGGCGTCTTCCACGCGCTCTTCTTCGGGCTCGGCAGCGACGGCACGGTCGGGGCCAACAAGAACACGATCAAGATCATCGGCGAGGAGACGGAGAACTTCGCCCAGGGGTACTTCGTCTACGACTCCAAGAAGTCCGGCTCGATCACCGTCAGCCACCTCCGCTTCGGCATGAAGCCGATCCGCTCCGCCTACCTGCTGGACAAGGCGCAGTTCGTCGGCTGCCACCACTGGTCGTTCCTCGAGCGGTACGACGTGCTGGAGAAGGCCGTGCCCGGCGGCGTCTTCCTGCTCAACAGCCCGTACCCGGCCGAGGAGGTCTGGGACCGGCTGCCGCGCCTGCACCAGGAGCGGATCATCGCCAAGAAGCTGAAGGTCTTCGTGATCGACGCCTTCGAGGTGGCGAAGAACGCCGGCATGGGCGGGCGGGTCAACACGATCATGCAGACCTGCTTCTTCGCCATCTCCGGCGTGCTGCCGAAGGACGAGGCGATCGAGCAGATCAAGAAGTCGATCAAGAAGACCTACGGGGCGAAGGGGGACGCGATCGTCGCCCAGAACTTCCGCGCCGTGGACGTCACGCTCGAGCACCTGCACGAGCTCAAGGTCCCGGACCGCGCGACGAGCACGATCGAGCAGCCGCCGGTCGTCCCGGACGACGCGCCGGAGTTCGTGAAGAAGGTCACGGCGGCGATCATCAAGGGCGAAGGGGACGCGCTGCCGGTCTCGGCGCTGCCGGCCGACGGCACCTTCCCGGCCGACACCGCGCGCTACGAGAAGCGGAACATCGCGCTGGAGATCCCGGTCTGGGATCCCGAGACCTGCATCCAGTGCAACAAGTGCTCGCTGGTCTGCCCGCACGCCGCGATTCGCGCCAAGGTCTACCCGCCGGAGGCGCTCGCCGCCGCGCCGGCGACGTTCAAGTCGGTCAACTACAAGGCGAAGGACTTCCCGGGGGCGAAGTTCACGATCCAGGTCGCGCCCGAGGACTGCACCGGCTGCGGCCTCTGCGTCCACTTCTGCCCGGCCAAGAACAAGCAGGAGCCGAAGCTCCGCGCGATCAACATGGCCCCGCAGCTCCCGCTGCGCGCGACGGAGAAGCCCTGCTTCGAGTTCTTCCTCGGGCTGCCCGACCCGGACCGCACGGCGGTGCGGATCGACACCGTCAAGGGCTCGCAGTTCCTGCAGCCGCTGTTCGAGTTCAGCGGCGCCTGCGCCGGCTGCGGCGAGACGCCGTACGTCAAGCTCCTCAGCCAGTTGTTCGGCGATCGGGCGATGGTCGCCAACGCGACCGGCTGCTCGTCGATCTACGGCGGCAACCTGCCGACGACGCCGTGGGCGCGGAACAAGGAAGGGCGCGGCCCGGCCTGGGCCAACTCGCTCTTCGAGGACAACGCCGAGTTCGGCCTCGGCTTCCGCCTGACGGTGGACCAGCTCGAGAAGCAGGCCAAGGAACTGGTCCGCGCGCTCGCGCCGCGCCTCCCCGAGACGCTCGTCTCCGGGCTGCTCGACGCGCCGCAGAAGACCGAGGCCGAGCTGCGCGCCCAGCGGGAGCGGGTCGCCGAGCTGCGGGGGCTGCTCGCGGGGATGAAGGAGCCCGAGGCGGCGCGCCTCGCCGGCGTCAGCGACGCGCTCTGCCGCCGGAGCGTCTGGATCGTCGGCGGCGACGGCTGGGCCTACGACATCGGCTACGGCGGGCTGGACCACGTCCTCGCCTCCGGGCGGGACGTCAACGTCCTCGTCCTCGACACCGAGGTCTACTCCAACACCGGCGGCCAGATGTCGAAGTCCACGCCGATGGGCGCGGTGGCCAAGTTCGCCGCCGCCGGCCGCCCGCGGCCGAAGAAGGACCTCGGCCTGATGGCGATGGCCTACGGCGACGTCTACGTCGCGCAGGTTGCGATGGGCGCCGACGACCCGCAGACGGTCAAGGCGTTCGTCGAGGCCGAGGCCCATCCGGGCCCGTCCCTGATCATCGCCTACTCCCACTGCATCGCGCACGGCATCAACATGCGCACCGGCACCGACAACCAAAAGGCCGCCGTGGCGTCCGGCCACTGGCTGCTCTACCGCTTCGATCCCGCCCGCGCCGAGAAGGGCGAGGCGCCGCTCTCGATCGACTCCCGGCCGGCCTCGATCCCCCTCGCCGACTACACCGGCATGGAGGCGCGCTACAAGATGCTGATGAAGGCGCAGCCGGAGCGGGCCAAGGAGCTGCTGGCCGAGGCCCAGCGGAACGTCGCCGCCAAGCGCGCGTACTACGAACAGCTTGCCGCGAAGGCCGCCGGACCGTCTATTTGAGCCTGACCCGACGGAGGGAAGCGACGATGGACTTGACCACGACGTACATGGGGCTGCGGCTGAAGAGTCCGCTCGTCCCGTCGGCCTCGCCGTTGTCGCGCGAGGTGCCGCAGGTCCGGCTGCTCGAGGACGCCGGCGCCGGGGCGATCGTCCTTCACTCGCTGTTCGAGGAACAGCTCGAGTTCGAGACCAAGGAACTCGACCACTTCATGGAGTACGGCGCCGAGAGCTACGCGGAGGCGGTGTCGTACTTCCCCGACCCCGGCGACTTCCACCGCGGGCCCGAGGAATACCTCGAGCACGTCCGGCGCACCAAGGAAGCGGTCGAGATGCCGGTGATCGCCAGCCTCAACGCCGCTTCCCCCGGCGGATGGACGGAGTACGCCAAGAAGATCGAGCAGGCCGGGGCCGACGGGCTCGAGCTGAACATCTACTTCCTGCCGACCGAATGCGGGCGTTCCGCCGCCGAGGTCGAGCGGGTCTACGAGGACGTCGTCGGCGAGGTGCGGAAGGAGGTCAAGATTCCGCTCGCCGTGAAGATGCACCCCTACCACACGTCGGTGCCGGAGATGGCGCGGCGGCTGGCGGCGGCGGGGGCGAACGGCCTCGCGCTCTTCAACCGCTTCTACCAGCCGGACCTCGATCCGGAGAACCTCGAGGTCCAGCCGAACATCCAGCTCTCGACGCCGTACGAGGCGCGGCTGGCGATGCGCTGGATCGCGATCCTCTACAAGCAGGTGGACGCCGACCTCGCCGCGACGGGCGGGGTCCACTCCGGGCGGGACGCCGTGAAGATGCTGATGTGCGGCGCCAACGTCGTGCACGTCTGCTCGGCGCTGCTGAAGTACGGGGCCGAGCACCTGCGCCGGATCGAGGAAGAGCTCGCGGCCTGGATGGACCGGAACGAGTACGAGAGCGTCTC
Source organism: bacterium (assembly GCA_021372775.1). Lineage (NCBI taxonomy): Bacteria > bacterium. The sequence continues at coordinate 6,462 of JAJFTU010000138.1, forward strand.
CAAGCTGGTCGGCGTGATGAGCCAGCGGAAGTGCCCGGATCCGAACGCCTTCGAGCGCGCGAACTACATCAAGACCCTGCAAAGCTACGTCTGAGCGGGGTTTCTCCCCGGATTCGAAACCGCCGCCGACCCTCGGGCCGGCGGCGGTTTTCTTTGGCGCGGCGCCGCGCGGTCAGGGCGCGGACGGCTCGATGATCAACGCGTGCCGCTCGGCTTCGGCGGCCTTGAGGTGGAACGCGCGGAGCGTCGGCCACTGCGCGGCCGGGAAGCGCGAGCCTTCGACGCTGAGCGTGCGCTTGATCGTCAGTTGGCCGGGCGCGGTGAGGCTGGCGTTGAACTCGAACTTCCCGCTCGGGCCGGCCGTCTCCATGCGCGGCGGGAAGAGGGTGGTGTATCCCTCGGGAAGGGCGACCGTCACGACGTCGGTGCGGATGCGCGGAGCGCCGAGATCGACGTCGGTCTCGCGCTTGTCGGCGGCCCAGTCGGAGCGGTCGATCGCGGCGAGCGGCGAGGGGGGAAGGAGGAGCCGCTTGCCGTCCACGAGGGCGTACCCCTCGGCGCGCCAGCGGACGACGACCTTCAGCTTCGGCGCGGCGTCGTCGAGCGCCGGAACGTCGGCCCCGAGAACGAGGGCGCTCGGCGCCCCCGCCTCGCGGAGCTCGTCCTGCATGAGCTGGAGTTGCTGCCGCTCGCTGCGCGCGCGCAGCGTGGCGCGGCGGGCCGCCGCGGCCTCGCCGGTGAACGTCCA
>JAJFTU010000139.1 GCA_021372775.1 bacterium
GCTGTCGCCGTCGCGCAATCCGCTGCGCAAGCTCAAGGAAGCGGCGCTGACGCGCGAGCTGGAGCGGAAGCTCCCCAAGAAGCGGATCCTCGAGCTGTACCTCGACGTCGCCGAGTTCGGCCCCGGCGTCTACGGCGCCGAGGCGGCGGCGCGACGCTACTTCGGCAAGTCCGCCGCCGCGCTCGACGAACACGAGGCCGCGCTGCTGATCGCCGGCCTTCCCCGCCCCAAGAGCTGGCGCCCCGGCTCGACGAGTCCCGTCTACCTTCGCCGCGTCGAGATCATCGAGGCGCGCATGGCGATCGCGACCTGGATCCGGCAGGTGATCTGATCCGCACCCTCGCCGGACGCGCGGCTCAGAGCAGGTGCCGCCAGGTCTTTTCGCGCACGACGAGGGAGATCGTCGAAGGATCGACGCCGTACTCCTCGCCCATCTGGATCTGCGTCACGTCCTCGCTCGCCCAGCGACGCCGGATCTCGAGCACTTCCTCCTCGGTCAGAACGTGCCGCGGAACATCCTCCCCGCGCGCCGCCAGTTCCGGATGGAGGCGAAGGGGATGGGCGTCGCCCCGCGGGTACGATCCCGGATAGAGCGCGGAGCGGGTCCGCCCCCGTTCCACCATCTGCTGTCCGACGTCGCGGCGCGTGCCGAGGAAGAGGTGGTCCGGGCGGACGCATTCGCGCGTCGCGCAGCGATGCAGGACCGCCTTGCCGCGTCCGATCGGGCCGCGTTCAAGCTTCCAGGCGACGCGGTGCGCGAGCTCGAAGCGCCCTCCGCAATGGATCGCGCCGTAGCCGGACGGCAGCGCCGTCCCCGTCCAAAACCAACAGCCGCGCGTCTTGCGCACGTTCTTCCAGAAACGCTCCTCGATCGGACCGTCGCGCTCGATCGTGGACGTGAGCTTGAGGTGGTCGGGGCGCACGCAGGAAACGTCGCCGCAGGTGTGGACGACGATCATCCCCCTCGGAATCGGGCCGTGCGCGACTTCCCAGGCCACGCGGTGCGCGAGACGCGCGGCGCCGCGGCAGACGAACAAGGCGCGGCCGTCGCGGAAATGAGCGCCTCGCCAAGGCCAGCAGCCCTTCGCCGTCGCGTCGAAATTGCCGCGGAAGCGGGCCTCCATGCCGCGGTCGCCCACGGGCACGGCGGGCGGCGCCTTCGGAACGTAGAGGTGATCCGGGCGAACGCAGATCGGGTTGCCGCAGTTGTGCAGCACAGGCCGTCCGGCGGGTATGCGCCGACCTTCGAGCACCAGCGAGGCGCGGTGCGCCGTCATCTCCCGCAGGTCCCAGACGAACCGTCCGGCGCCCCCCGGCTTGCGCATCCCCGCCCAGATCCAGCAGCCGTCCGTCTTCTTCACCTGGGACCAGAAGTTGGCCCGCGCCGTCTCGCGGTCTACGCGCTTCATCGATTCCCCTCGGGCGTCCGACTCCCCGCGCCCGGAAGAGGTATAGCACGGCGGAGGGGCGAACCGGCGCGCGAGAGGAACCGCGCGCGGTCGGTCGCCGTATGTTCTCGGCGCGTCGCCGAGGGGCGCGGGGAGCGTCCGGTCGATGCGGGGCGACGCGTCGAAGGAGACGACGATGAAGAAGTACGGCGCCGAGTTCTTCGGGACGTTCTGGCTCGTCCTCGGGGGCTGCGGGAGCGCGGTGCTGGCCGCCGCCTTCCCGAACGTCGGGATCGGCCTCCTCGGGGTCGCGCTCGCCTTCGGCCTCACCGTGCTGACGATGGCGTTCGCGATCGGCCACATCTCGGGCTGCCACCTCAACCCGGCGGTCTCGATCGGCCTCTGGGCCGGCGGCCGCTTCCCGGCGAAGGAGCTCGCGCCGTACATCGTCGCGCAGGTCCTCGGCGGCATCGTCGCGGGGGGCGTGCTCTTCGTGATCGCCTCCGGCAAGGCCGGCTTCGACGTCGCCGCCGGCTTCGCCGCCAACGGCTTCGCCGAGCACTCGCCGGGCGGCTATTCGCTCCTCGCCGCGCTGGTGACCGAGATCGTGATGACGATGATGTTCCTGCTGATCATCCTCGGCGCGACCGACAAGCGGGCGCCGCAGGGGTTCGCGCCGATCGCGATCGGCCTCGGCCTGACGCTGATCCACCTGATCAGCATCCCCGTGACCAACACCTCCGTGAACCCCGCCCGCAGCACCGGCGTCGCCGTCTTCGTCGGCGGCTGGGCGCTGGCCCAGCTCTGGCTCTTCTGGCTCGCGCCGATCGTCGGCGCCCTTCTCGGCGCGGCGGTCTACCGCTTCGTCGGCGGGGAGAAGCAGTAGAACGGACGCGCGCGGCGGATCACTTCCGCCGCGCGCGGACCGCCTCGGCGCGCCTCAACCACTCGACCGCTTCTTCATCGCGGCCCGTTCCGTCGCAGACGACCGCGAGCATCTCCAACAGATCGGCGACGTGGGGATCGTCGGCGCCGAGCCGCTTCTCCTTGATTGGCAGGAGGCGCCGGAGCAGAGGCTCCGCCAGGGCGAATTCGTCGTCGCCGAAGTAGAGACGCGCCAGATTCTCCACCGTCTGGACCGTGAGGGAATGCTCCGGCCCGTAGTTCTTGTCCCTGATCGCCAGCGCGCGGACAAGCAGCGGCTTCCCTTCAGCCCGCCGTCCGTCGTCGCGCAGAAGCAGGGCGAGGTTGCTGAGGTTCGAGGCGACTTCCGGACTGCTCGGTCCGAGGCCCTTCTCGTTGATCGCGAGCGCGCGCCGAAGAAGCGGCTCCGCCTTCTTCCGGAGTCCTTGGTCCCAGTAGAGAATGGCCAAGTTGTTCGCGGTCAAGGCGGCTTCGTGAGATTCGGGCCCGCATGCCCGCTCGGCGAGCGCCAAGGCGCGATGGAACAGCGGTTCCGATTCCGCGTAGCGACGCTGCAGCCGATAGAGGCCGGCCAGATGATCCAAGTCTACGGCGAGGGTGCAATTGCCCGAAGCGAACGCCTTTTCCTGGATCGCGACCGCGCGGAGAAGCAGTCTCTCCGCTTCCTCGTACCGTCCGTCGGCGCGGCAAGTCATGGCGAGGTTGCCTAGGCTGGCGGCCAACCACGGATTGTCTTGCCCAAGCGACTTCTCGTCGATCGCGATCACTCGACGATGGAGGCGTTCCGCTTCTGGGGCGCGGTCCAGCTCGTCCAACAGATTCGCAAGGCTGTTGAGCGTCGCGCCCAAGCCGGGGTGGTTCGGCCCCAGCCGCTTCTCCTTGATCGCCGCCGCTCGGCGAAACAGCCTCTCGGCCTCGGCGTAGCGGCCTCGGTCGCGGGCGACGAGCGCAAGAATGCTCTCCGTATTGGCCACGGCGACGCTCTCCGGGCCGTCGATGCGGAGGCGAATGGCCTCCGCCCGACGCAGGAGCCGTTCCGCTTCCGCCAAGCGTCCCGTCTCCTCGAGCCCGCTGGCGAGATTCCCCAGGCTCGCCGCAACCACCCGGGCATCGGGGCCGAACGCTCTTTCCCTGATCGCCAAGGCGCGCCGGTTGAGTCGTTCGGCGTCGGCGTAACGACCCGCGTCTTGATCCACCACGGCGAGGCTGTGCAGCGCCGACGCGAACTTGGAGTGTTCCGGACCGAAGGCGCGTCGCGTGATCGCCAGCGCCCGCCCGAGCAGCGCCTCGGCCTCGGCATATTGCCCGCGGACGCGGCGCACGAGGCCGAGCCTCGTCAGCGCATCCGCGACGTCGGGGTGGCTCGGCCCAAAGACCTTCTCGCGCAGCGCCAGCGACCGCCGGGCGGGCGCCTCCGCCTTCGCGTACAGCCCTTGCTCCTGATAGGCCGTCGAAAGCGCCAGCAGCGCGGCCGCCGTGCGCGGATGGTCCGGGCCGAACGACCGCTCGGCGATCGCCAAAGCACGCCGAGATCCGACGAGGGCGGACGAAAGGCGGTCTCGGGCAAGATCCGAGCGAACCTCGCCCATCAGGATCGGCGCCAGGTCGGGATGGGACGGGCCGCGCGTCTTCTCGGCGAGCGCGACGGCGCGCGCGAACAGATTCGCTGCGTCCTCAAGTCGGTCGCGCTCATGCACCGCCCGCGCGAGTTCGCCCATGATCGGCGCCAAGTCGCCGTCGTCGGGGCCTCCGGCCTTCTCGGTGATCCGCAGGGCGCGCCTCAGCAGAGTCTCGGCCTCTTCGAACCGTTGCTCGATCCGCAGGAACTCGGCTCGCGCGCGGAGAATCGGCGCAAGACGCGGGTGGTCCGGGGCGAGCGTCCTGTCTGCGACGAGCAGGGCCCGCGCGGAGAGCTTGTCCGCTTCGGCGTAGCGGCCGAGCGTCGTCTCGATCTCGGCGACGGCGGCCAGCGCCTCGGCGACGTCCGGATGCTCCGCGCCGCGCGCGCGCTCCGCGATGGCCAGAGCGCGGCGCGCGGACGCTTCGGCGATCCCGTACTGCGCCAATTCCGACGAAAGCGCGGCCGACTCCCGCAGGAACGGCGCCAGTCGAAGGTCGTTCGAACCGAGCGCCCGCTCCGCGTCCGCGAGCGCCGACCGTTGCAGCGGCGCCGCTTCCGCGAATCTCCCGAGACGCCTCAGGATCTTCGCCACGTCGTTCCGCGAGGCGGCGCGCTCGACGTCGCCGAGCGGCAGAACCTTCTCGCGAACCGCCAGCGCCCGTCGCGCCGACGCCTCCGCCTCGGCGAGACGACCTTCCCCTTCCAAGACGGAGGCGAGGCCGGCGAGGCTCTCGGCGGCCGGGCGGTCCTCGCCGAGGATCTTCGCGCGAATCGCGGCGGCCCGCCGAAAATGCGTCTTCGCCTCCCCGAGACGACCAAGCGCCTGATCCAGCGCGGCCATGTGGTGCAGGACGAGCGCCGTCTCCCGACTCTCCGGCCCGCGGCTCTTCTCGTAGATCGCGAGCGCTCCGGCGAAGGCTCGCTCGGCTTCGTCGCTTCTCCCCGACTCGGCGCAGGCCGTCGCCCGCAGGTCGAGGCTCGCGGCGACGTGCGGCGTCGCGGCGCCGAAGTGCCGTTCGGCGAAGGCGGCCGCCCGTTCCGCGGCGGCCGACGCCTCGGCGTACTTGCCTTCGGCCTGCAGCGTTTCGGCCGTCCGCTGAAGTGCCCGCCATTCGGCGTCGCGGGAACATCCCGGCGCGGCGAGACAAAGTGCGGCTACTAGAAACGGCAGCGTCTTCCGGATCTGGAGCATCGCCCCCCCGGCCGCGGGCCGACGAGGCACGCGACGTTCGCATGGTGACCCGCCCGCGCAGGCGAATCAAGCGCCGCGGCGAGACGCGGACGACGCGGCGCGCGCGTCGCCCCGCGGCGCGCCGCAGGAACAGAAAGGAGCGCGCGGGAGGGCGGGGCGACGTACGCTGATGGCGCGCCGCCTCGCCGGAATCCGGTCGTCGTTCACGGCGCCCGGCGGGCGCGAGGGGAGGTCGCCGTGAAGAAGCTGCCGCCGTTCTGGATCTTCCCCGTTTCCGCGGTGATCGTCTACGGCGGCGGGTCGGCGCTCGCCGTGCGCCTGCTCCGGCTTCCGGAGACGTTCGCCGCGCCGGCGTGGCTTTCGTACGGCGTCGGGGGAACGCTGATCGTTCTCGGCGTCGCCCTGATCGGCTGGTCTCTCCGGCACCTCTCGCTGCGGCGCGCCGCGGGGCGGGAGGTCTTCGCGAAGGCCGAGAAGTCCACGCTCGTCACGAGCGGGCCGTACGCGATCGTGCGCAACCCGATCTACGTCGGCGTCTCGACTGCGCTCCTCGGCTGGACGCTGCTGCTGCGCTCGACGATTGTCGCCGTCGCGACCGCGCTCATGCTCGGGCACTTCGCGCTCGTCGCGCGTTGGGAAGCGCGCGAGATGGGCGCGCGCATGGGCGAACGGTACGAGGCCTACCGACGCGCGACGCCGGCGTTCCTGCCGCGGCTGCGGCGGCGCCGCTGACCTGCGGCGTTTGCGGCGGCGCCGCTGATCGACGCGGGCCGGACGAAAACGCGCCGCGGCGGGAAGGCCGCGGCGCGCCGGATCAACGCTCGTCGTCCGCGGCCCCGTCGGGGGGCGCGCCGCGCGCGCGCCAACGCGCCTCGGCGGCGGCGCGGGCCGCGTCGTCCTTCGGCCCGTCCTGCGCCACGTAGACCGTGCTCGAGGGGAAGGCGAAGCCGGCGCCGTCGCGGCCGACGATGTCCATCATCTGCAGCAGCAGGTCCTCGCGCGTCTCGGCGAACGAATCGAACTCCGTCGTCGCGACGTAGCAGGCCACCTCGACCTCGAGGGCGCTCGCGCCGAAGTTGACGAGGCGCACGCGGATCCCCTCGGAGAGGACGCGCACGTCGTCCACGAGCAGCGCGCGCAGGTCGGCGAGGATGCAGCGCATCTGGTCGGGGGTCGTCTCGTAGCGCAGGCCGAGCGTCGTCGCGAAGCGGATCCGGTCGCGCAGCCCGAAGTTCTCGAGGTGCCCCTGCACGAACTCGGCGTTCGGCACCGACACCACCGTCCGGTCGAGCGTGCGGACCCGCGTCGAGCGCAGCCCGACGTCCTCCACCACCCCCTGCTTGTCGCCGAAGCGGCAGTAGTCGCCGACCCGCACCGGCTGGTCGATGATCAGCGAGATCCCGCCGAAGAGGTTCTCCAGCGTCTTCTGCGCGGCGAGGGCGAGGGCGAGGCCGCCGACGCCGAGGCCGGCCAGCAGCCCCGTCACCTGGAAGCCGAGGTTCTGCAGGACGACGATCGCCGCGACGCCGAGCAGGACCGCCTTCACCGTGCGCCGGCCGAGCGGGATGACCGACGCCATCGTCAGCCGCCCTTCGGCGCTGCAGCGCGCGGCGAACAGCTTCGCGCCGAGGTCCACCAGCCGCATCGCCAGCCAGAGCGTGGTGACGAACAGCGAGGACTTGATCCCGATCCACAGGTAGCGGCTGACGACGACCGGCAGGCCGAGGGAGACCATGCCGGCGCGGAAGATCATCAGCGCCGCGCCGAGGCGGAACGGCGGCAGCGCCGCGTGCACGAGCTCGTCGTCCGCCGTCGTGGACGTGCGGTGCGCGATCCGCAGCAGCAGTCCCCGCGCGAGCAGGAAGACGAACAGCGAGATCCCGGCGGCCAGCGCGATCCAGACGGCGAGGCCGATCCACTGCCAGAGTTCGAGGCCGAGGAAGCTGTACTTGAACATGAACGCCGGCAGCAGCTCGACCAGCGGGCCGTGCCCGAAGGCGTCGAACAGATCCTGGATCTCGTCCACGGTGGCGGTCGAGAACTTCCAGACGCGGAGGTCCTGCTCGGTCACCCGCTGCATCAGGATGTCGTGGGCCCCGTCGCGCGCCGCGACGCTCGCCACCCGCTCGAAGTCGGGCGGGAGACCGTCCTTGATCTTCCCCTCCGGGGCGTCGCTGATCTGCTCCGGATCGATCGCCGCCGCTCGGTCGAGGACGACGCTCAGCCGCTGCGCGTAGATCCGCCCGCCGCGACGTTCGTTCTCCGGCAGATCGCTCAGGTCGAGGTAGAGCGCCGCCCGGCGGAAGTCCTTCGCGGCGACCGCCTTGAGGAACCCTTGGACGGCGCCGCGCGGGGTCGATCGGCCGATCGCGTCCTCGGCGGGGGCGGCCGCGGGCTTCCCCGCGGCGGCGGCGCCGCCGGCGTTCGGCGCCGCGGCGGGCGCCGCGGC
>JAJFTU010000140.1 GCA_021372775.1 bacterium
GTGCCGGTGCGGCTGCGGCTCGACGACCTCAAGGCGCTTTTCTTCGTGCGCGACTGGATCGGCAACCGCCTCTACGCGCCCCCGTCGGCGTTCGGCGTCGGCGGCGCGCACGGGCGGCGCTGCGTCGTGACGTTCCTCGACGGAGAGGTCGTGCTCGGGTTCACTCCCGACTACCGCCCCTCCGCGACGGGCTTCACCGTGTTTCCGGCCGACGCGGAAGACAACAACGAGCGGATCTTCGTCGTCGCCGACGCCGTCCGGGGCGTCCAGTTCCCCTAATTGGCCGGGTGGTTGTCAGTTAGACGCATTTAGGGCAAAGTCCGACGGTGCCGCCAAGTTTGCCTAGGGGACGGGCAAACAACATTTCGGTCAGATGCTCCAAGTTTTTGGACAAGATCCAAGAGCTTGGGGCGCTCGGAAGGGGACGGATTCGGCGGTAGCACGCCAACTGACTGAACGGGAGCGGCTTAGAGGAACTGAAAAAACGGGTACGCCTTTTGCTAGGCCAGTGACGGGCGACTGTGTCTTGAGGGGCAGGTCGCGCGCCGGCCGACGGTCCCGCGCCGATCGCGACGCGGGGTTCCGCCGCGGAAGAGCGGCGGCCGGCGGGCCGGCTTGACGAGAGGCAATGACCGTTCGTTTTCAGGAAGGAGGTAGTACACGATGAGAATGTGGAGGACGGTGGCCGCGGCGTTCCTGATCACGCTGACGGCGCTCCCGGTCCTGGCCGCCGACACCGGAAGCGGCACGGGCACCGCGAAGCTCAACTGGTTCGGCAGCATCCGCATCCGCCCGGAGTACAACGACAACCTGTACGACGTGAGTTCGCTGCAGGGCGAAGACAACATCACCTACACGAGCTACCGCGTCCGCCTCGGCGTCAAGGCCGAGCTGGACAACAACGTCAGCGCCGTCATCGAGTCCCAGTACCTCGGCCAGTTCGGCGAGGACTGGACCGCGATCCGCGGCTCGCAGACGTCCAGCAACATGAGCTCGAACGCGCAGCTGTTCCAGGCGTACATCGACGCCAAGAACATCGCCGGACAGCCGATCAGCGTCCGCGCCGGTCGCCAGACGCTCGTTCTGGCCGACGGCTGGCTCATGGGCAACCTCGACTTCTACGGCGGCACGAGCTGGGACGGCGTGCGCGTGGACGTCGACCACAAGCGCGGCACGTTCACCGGCTTCTACATGAAGGAAGCGGAGCTCGACAACCCCGAGCGGCTCATGATGGGCCTCGGGCGTGGTCTGGGCTACTCCGACATGTACGGCCTGTGGTCCACGTGGAAGCTCTCGAAGAAGATGAACCTCGAGGGCGGCCTCCTCTATCACGACGACCACAACACCATCACGACGCCCGGTCATCCGCTGTACCGCGACAAGCGCATGACCTACGCCGCCAACTTCCGCTACGAAGACAAGACCGGCCCGTTCGCCGTGCTGAACGCCGCTTGGCAGCGCGGAACCGGCCTCAACGCTTACGGCGACGACTACGCCGACATCGACGCGAAGGCTTGGGAAGCCACCCTCGGCTGGAAGTTCGAAGTCGAAGGGAATCCGAACAAGGTCTATTTCCGTGCGGCGCAGTACGGCGGCGACAAGCCGGGCACGGAAAAGAACGAAACCTTCGACCCGCTCTTCATGGACTTCCACGGCCGCTACGGCCTCTCCGACTTCTGGAACGGCGCTTGGGGCCGTCCGGCCGAGATCGGCGGGCCCTACGGCGCGTACTACCTGCAGCTCGGCTTCGAATCCCAGCTCCCCGGCGGCCTGAAGCTCGCCGGGATGTTCCAGAACGTGCGTCGCGACCAGCGCTACATGGTCGAAGACCGGAACCTGGGCACTGAGTTCAGCGTCGCGGCCGGCTACGACTACGGCAAGAACCTCACGCTCAGCGTCGGCTTCGCGCAGGTCTACCCGGGCGCCGGTCTCGACGCCGAGCTGCCGCAGCCGCCGAAGTCGAACCCGACCAAGCGTCTTTTCGTCAGCACGACGGTTCACTTCTGAGCCGGCTCGCAAGAGCCGCTCGGATCTAAGGAGGCATAGAGATGCCGAAAGCTTTGCGCATCCTGGTCGCCGCCCTGCTGGTCCTGCCGCTGCTGTTCGCGGTGACGACCGCTCCGGCGATGGCCGGGTCGACCCAGACCGGCACGATCCGCGGCAAGGTCGTGGACGACAAGGGCCAGCCGGTCCCCGGCGCCACGATCCTGCTGCGTTCGGAAGCCCTGATCCGCGAACGCGCCACCGTCACGGACACCGAGGGCAACTTCTTCGCCCCGGGTCTGCCGACCGGTAAGTACCAGGTCCTGGCCCAGATGGCCGGGTACCAGACCGCGGCCGTGATCACCGACGTCCAGGTGGACAAAGTGACCCCGGTGAACCTCACCCTGAAGGAAGGCGAGATCGTCGAGACGGTCACCGTGACCGGCGGCCGTCCCGTCGTCAGCAAGACCAACACCGACAGCACCAAGGTCGTCGATCGCAAGCAGACCGACAACCTGCCGGTCGGCCGCAGCTACCAGAGCCTGATTCAGTTCGCCCCCGGCGTCACCGGCGGGTCGAACCCGAACATGCTCGGCGGCACCTCGAACTCGAACGTCTACCTCGCCGACGGCGTCAGCATCCGCGACCCCGTAACCGGCACCTTCGGCTCCAACATGATTTTCGACGCCATCGAAGCCGTGGACATCAAGCTGACGGGCGTCTCGGCCGAATACGGCCAGTTCCAGGGCGGCCTGACGAACATGATCACCAAGTCGGGCGGCAACACCTTCACCGGTTCGCTGCGCGACGTCATTTCGCAGCCGAACTGGACGAAGCTGTCGAGCGTCAAGACGCGTGATCTCTTTGCCCCGAATCGCGCGCTGCCCAGCGGGTGCACGGGCACCGATTGCTGGTCGTACACGCGTCCGACGATTCAGCAGTACGACGGTTCGGCGAGCAAGACGTCGAACCGCATTCAGACCACGCTTGGCGGTCCGATCGTGACCGACAGCGCGTGGTTCTTCCTCGCGTACGACAAGAACTTCTCCACGGGCAGCGGCACCTCGAATTCCGGCACGCCGTGGCAGTCGTTCTTCGACGGTGACTATGCCTTCGGTAAGGGCACGTGGCAGGTCAGCAACGACCACCGCGTGCAGTTCACGTATTCCCGGGATCCGGCCCGCACGACGTCCAACTACGCGCTGCAGTTCTTCGGCGGCCCGTGGGATCCGTCGGACATCGACGTGCAGGAGCAGGGCGGCCACCTCTGGGTCGCCAACTGGAACGCGATCTGGAGCCCGCAGATCGTGACCGACGTGAAGGTCGCGCAGTTCCAGAACAGCTTCTCCATCAACCCCTTGGCTGAGCCGCACACGTTCGACGGTCAGCCCCGCGGTCGCACGGCCGGCAACGTTATCTTCGATCCGACCGGGCCGGTCGCCCCCGCGATCGACATGAACGACAGCACTGTTTACGACACGAACATCTTCTCCAGCGATCCCGAAGTCCGGAAGCGCAGCCAGTATGAAGGCGCGCTGACGTATTTCCTTGACACGAAGAACGCTGGAACCCACACGCTGAAGGTCGGCGTGGATTACGCGAAGCAGGAGAATGTCGGCTCCTCGATCATTCAGGGGAATGCCCTGTTCTACTTCGTGGGTACCGCGAACTTGGAAAACGATCCGTTCAACATGGCGAATCGTGGTTACCGCTACTATCAGGACTTCGCGTTGCCGAGTTTGGCCGGGCCGAAGAACATGGTGACCACGGCCTACGTCCAGGACGACTGGCAGTTCAACCAGAACTTGGCCTTCAACATCGGCCTCCGCTACGAGAAGAACGACAACGAGAACGACGTCGGCGAGAAGGTGATTTCGGACAGCTCGTTCGCGCCGCGCCTCGGCGTGTCGTGGGACGTGACGGGCGGCGGCAAGCACCTCGTCAAGGGGACCTACGCGCAGTACAAGGCGGGGATCAACCTCACGACGCTGAGCCCGTTCGTGCGCGCCGCCGGCGGCCAGTCTTCTTACACTCAGTACTACAATCCGTACTGGCGGACCCCGTCGCACGCGATCCAGTGGGTGAATATCGGCTCGGTGACCCCGGATGCGGCGGCGTCGAGCTTTGCGCCGAACCTGAAGCCGCAGCAGATCAACGAGTGGACGGTGAGCTACGAATACTCGTTCTCGCCGGAACTCGGCGTCAGCGCGCGGTACGTCGACCGGAAGTGGGACAAGATCATCACGGTCGAGAACTACTACCAGTATGACATGACGGATCCAGACAACCCGACGCCGCTCAAGCGCCAGTTCATCTTCAACAATTCGGACGCGAAGCGCAGCTACAAGGCGATCATGCTGACGGCGGAGAAGCGGTTCTCGCGGAACTGGGCTCTGTACGCCAACTACACCCACTCGAAGGCCGAAGGCAACGTGACGAGCGACTCTGGTTTCGACACCTTCCAGAATTACGCGAACGTGCCGCAGACCACGCTGAACCGCTATGGCTACCTGCCTTGGGACGTGACGCATCAGGCGAAGGTCCAAGGCTACTATCAGGTCCCGCTGAAGAGTGAGCGTCAGCGTCTTACGGTCGGCGGCGTCATCAACTATGCGAGTGGCGCTCCGTACGCCAAGAACAACACCGCGCAGATCGTGGTTGGACCCGACGCGTACGGCAACCAGACGTGCGCGATCGGAACCGAAATCTGGGGCTCCGAGGACTGCGGGAGCGATCAGACGGACAAGGTGGGCGTCTATTACGAGAAGCGCGGCGCTCACCGGACGCCGAGCACGAAGTCGCTCGACCTTTCGGTGAACTACGGCTACCAGTTCACGAAGCGGGTGAACTTCGAAGCCCGGTTCGACGTGTTCAACGTCACCAACGAGCAGGAACTGATCGGCGTGAACACGACGTGGTATCCGGAAGTGACCACGGCCAGCCAGAGCAAGACGAACTACCTGTTCGGCTTCCCGACGACGAACGCGCAGATCCAAGGCGCGCGCGGCTACCGGTTCCAGGTCGCGCTGACTTGGTGAGTTAGGTTTCATCCGCTGTTTCGGGACGGCGGGGCGGCTTCGGCCGCCCCGCCGTTTCTTTTGTGGCGCGGGAAGAGGCGGCCGATAATCGGCGCCATGCGAGTCGAAAAGCTGTTGGCGGCGGTCTGCGCGGTCGCCGCGTTGGCGTCGTTTTCCTGCCGCGGGACGGCGCGGCCGACGCCGCGCGTCGTCGTCGTCGGACTGGACGGCGCGGACTGGGAGATCATCGATCGTCTCGCGGCGGCCGGCCGGCTGCCGCGGCTCGAGCGGCTTCGCCGCGAGGGGGCGGCGGGGCCGCTGCGGAGCGAGGCGCCGTTCCTGTCGCCGGTCGTCTGGACGACGATCGCGACCGGGCGGTCGCCGCTCGACCACGGGATCTACGGCTTCCTGACGCGGCGCGCGGGGCGCGACGAGCCGGTGCGTTCGGACGAGCGCCGGGTGCGCGCGTTCTGGGATGTCGCGGGCGAGAACGGGCTCAAGGTCGGGATCGTCGGCTGGTACAGCACGTGGCCGGCGGAGAAGGTCGCGGGGTTCATGGTCAGCGACCGCGCGGGCTCGCATCAGGTCGCGGGCGGCGCGGCGAAGGCCGTCGAGCGCCTGATCGAGCCGGGCGCGGACGACGAGCTTCTGGCGAAGCTGCGGGGCGAGGTCGTCGCGGCGATCGACGCGCGGACGGCGGAGAGCTACTTCGCGGCGGTCCCGGGAGCGCCGGCGGCGCCGGCCGACAAGATGGAGACGTTCGTCGGCGCGCTGCGGACGACGGAGCTCTACCGGCGGCTCTTCCCGGAGCTGCTGAAGCGTCACGGCGCGGACGTGGCGGCGGTCTACTTCGAAGGGACCGACGCGGTGGGGCACCTCTTCGCGGACTACGGCACGCCGCCGATTCCGGGGGCCGACCCGCGGGCGGTCGCGCGGTACGGCGGGGCGTTCGACAAGTACTACGAGCAGATCGACAAGGTCGTCGGGGAGATCGCGGACCGGCTGGACCGGGAGCGCGGGACGCTGATCATCGTGTCCGACCACGGGTTCAAGACCGGGCGGATCCGCCCGATGACGCCGACCACCGGCGACGCGGGAAACGAAGCGCCGCTCTGGCATCGGCCCGAGGGGATCGTCCTGATGTGGGGCGCGGGGGTGCGCGCCGGGGCGCGGATCGAGGGGGCGACGGTCTACGACGTCGCGCCGACGATCTGCCGCCTGGCCGGGCTGCCCGTCTCGCAGAAGCTGCAGGGGCGGCCGATGGACGGGGCGCTGACCCCGGAGGCCGTGGCGCGGCCGCTGAAGAGCGTCGAGGACTACGAATCGCGCGGTCCGCGGAGCACGGAGGCGCCGCCGGCGCCGGCGGCGGACGACGAGCGGATCGCGCAGTTGCGGGCGCTCGGATACGTCGGCGTCGCGGCGCCTTCGACGGCGGCCGCGGGCGGCGAAGGGCAGCTCGCGGTGCCGATCAACCTCTACAACCGCGGCGTGATGCTGGCGAACCGCGGCCGGGCGGACGACGCGCGGGCCGACTTCGTCGAGTTGCAGAAGCGCGCCCCGAACGACCCGCTCGGTTTCGTCGGCGAGGGCCTCGTGATGCTCAACGCCGGCCGCGCGGAGGCGGCGCTGCCGCCGCTGGCGCGCGCGGTGCAACTCGACCCGCGGCTGCCCGCGGCGCAGGCGTACGCCGGGGAGGCGTTGCTGCGGCTGGGGCGGGACAAGGACGCGGCCGAGGCGTTCGC
Organism: bacterium; assembly: GCA_021372775.1. Taxonomy (NCBI): domain Bacteria; species bacterium. The sequence continues at coordinate 6,743 of JAJFTU010000140.1, forward strand.
GCGGGCGCTGACGCTCGACCCGAGCGCGGGGCGTCCGGCGCTGATGCTCGGGCAGATCCTCGTGCACCACGGACGGATCGACGACGCGGACGCCCTCTTCGCGCGGGCGCGGGAGACGGCGGAGCTGACCGAGGACCGCGCCGGCGGGTGGATCGGCGGGGCGATCGTCGCCGAGACGCGGCGTCGGCTCGGCGAGGCCGAGTCGGACTACCGGCGGGCGCTGGCGATCGCGCCGGACTTCCCGCCGGCGCTTGAGCGGTACGGGAATCTGCTGCTGTTCATGGATCGCCCGGCGGAGGCGGCGCCGCTGCTGCGGCGCCTGACGGAAACGCGGCCGGGGTATGCGCAGGGGTGGGGACTCTACGCCCTCGCGCTGGCGAAGCTGGGGCGCGCCGACGAAGCGCGGGCCGCCGAACGTCGTTCCAGCGGACGCTGAGCCAGGTGGCGCAGCGGACGAAACCGCAATTGCGGCTGGAACGACGCGGGCTTCGGCGGTTCAGCCGACCTTCCCGACCCGGGCCGAGAAGTGGAGTCGGCGGGGTCCGCACAGGCGGGCGTTCGGCGTCAAGCGGCGACGCGTCGGCGCATTAGGCGATTCTGCTGTCAGCTATTGGCTTTAGTTCAATTCCGACCCAATCCTCGCCCCCGATGCCGTCATATCGGGAGTCGTATTGTCGAGATTCAGGAATAACAGACTGACGTCGAAAGGGTAAGACGGGGGTCTGTCTGACTCGCGAGAGGGGCCGAGTTATGAAGCGCTGGGACCGACTGCTGGAGGGGTACCTGGAGGAGTACGCGAAGCTCGGACGGTCGGAGGGGATGGAGCAGCGCGTCAGGTCCACGCTGGAGCGGTGGGGCCTGTGGATGAAGCGGCACCATCGGCGCCTCGAGTTGGAGCGCGTTGACGCGGAGCTCCTCGTGGGCTACCTGCGCGCGCAGACGACGTTCAAGGCCAAGTCGACGGTGTACGCGACGCTGAGCGTGATGCGCGGCATGGGCGAGTACCTGGTGCGCCAGGGTGTGTGGACGACGAGTCCGCTGCGCTGGATGCGCGGTCCGAAGATCTCGCCGTACAGCCGGCTGCCGAAGCGCATCGACGGCGGCCAGATGCAGGGACTCTGGCGCGAGGCCGCGTCGAGCAGAAACACGTACCAGCGCCACGTCAGGCTCGTCGTGTTGGCGTTGCTGTACGGGACCGGCCTGCGCCGCGGCGAGTTGGAGCGGCTCGATGTCGACAGTTGGGATCGCGAAGAGGGCGTGCTGCGGATCGACGGCCGCAAGACGGGCCGCGAGCGCAGCGTGCCGGTGCCGGCGCTCGCGTACCAGTGCCTCGAGGCGTACCTGCCGCAGCGTCACAATCGTCTCGAGTTGCGCGGCGTGCACGACCAGCGCGCGTTGCTGGTGAATCGCGAGGGCAAGCGCCTGAGCGCCTCGTCGCTCAGCAAGCTCGTGCACGTGATGGCCGATCGCGCCGACGTGCCGCTGCACAGCCTGCACCAGTTCAGGCACAGCTGCGCGTCGGACCTGCTCGAAGCGGGCGTCGCGCTGCCCGAGGTGCAGCGGATTCTCGGCCACCAGGGCATCACGACCACGGTGCGTTACGTGCATATCGCCGACCCGCAGCGCCGCGCGGCGATGGCGAAGCATCCGATCAATGACTGGCTGCGCACGGAGGCCGCGTCATGAGCCGCCTGGATCCCCTGATCGAAGGCTACCTGTCCTACCTGGCCGACGTTGGGCGCAAGGCGCCGCGGACCGTGATCGACGTGCGCTGCACGCTGGGGCGCATGGTGCGCGCGCTGGCGGAGATCTGCCCCGGCGTGTCGCCGTGGCACGCCACGCTCGAGCACTACCTTGCGTGGCTCGAGCAAGGCCGCCAGGCGGGACACACGTCGACTTCGCTCGCCAAGCGGCTGAGCCACGCGCGCGGCCTCCTGGACTACGCCTGGCGCAGCGGCCGCGCGCAGCGAAACGTGCTCGACGGGTTCCAGCTGCGCGACGCGAAGCCACGCGGCGCGCCGCGCGCGTTGACGTTGGAGGAGGCGCACGGCCTGATCCTGGCCTGCCCGCGCGCGACGCCGCTTCAGCGGCGCGATCGCTTGATGATCCTTCTGCTGTACGGATGCGGTTTGCGCACGCAGGAGCTCTGTGCGCTCGACGTCGGCGACGTCAATCGCGAGCGCCGGGAGCTGCAGGTCCTCAAGGCCAAGGGCGATCGCCCGCGCGTGGTCCCGATTCCGGACGGCGTGTACACCGAGCTCCTCGCCTACCTGCTCGAGCGCGGCGGCAAGCGGGGCGCGTTGTTCCGGACGGCGACGCGTCGGCGCCGCCTCTCGTCCAAGGACGCCGGGGCGGTGGTTCACGACGCCGCGCGGCGCGCCGGCGTCGCCGGCGACGTGACGCCGCGCACGCTGCGGCACACGTTCGCCACGCACCTCATGGACCGGGGCGTCGACGTCGCGGTCATCTCCTCGCTGATGGGCCATCGCAGCCCTCAGGAAACCGGCGTGTACCTGCACGTCCTGCCGCAGCGGCCCGAAGCCGCCGTGCGCGCGCTCGACAGAGGGCCCCGGCCATGACGTGGAACTTCTGGATCACGCTCTATACCGAAACGCACTGCACCGCGCGCGGCCTGCGCTCCACGACGATCGCCGCGTATCGCGCGGCGCTCGACCAGTTCCGCGAGTACGTGCGGTTCCGACTCGACGACAAAGCGCCCGGCGCCGTCGCCGCGCGCGACGTGCTGCAGTACGTCGAGCATCTTCGCACCGAGCGCCAAAACGGCGCCGCGGCGATCAATCGCACGGTCGTCGTCCTGCGCAGCTTCTATCGCGCGATCGTTGCCATGGGCCATCTCGAGCCGGCGGCCAATCCGCTGGCGCACTTCCCGAAGATCAAGGCCGCGCCGCAGAAGCTGCCCGTCTTTCTATCGTCCGAGGAAGTCGGGCGACTGCTCGCGGCGCCGGACTGCGGGACCGTTCTCGGCGTGCGCGATCGCGCGATCCTGGCGTTGCTGTACGGCACCGGGATCCGCGCTTCGGAGTGCGCGACGCTGCGCCAGGAAGACGTCGACCTCCACGAGCAGACCGTGACCGTCATGGGAAAGGGCGGCCGACGGCGCACGATCCCGCTCAATGAGCGCGTCACCGCCGCGCTGCGGCTGTACGAGCGCGCGCGCGGCGCGGCGCTGCCCGCGGCGCCGTACTTCCGGAGCCGGCGCGGACGCGCGATGTCGCGCAATGCGATCTACGAGCGCGTGCGCACGTGGGCCTTGCGCGCGAAGATCGCGAAGAGGATGTCGCCGCACCGACTGCGGCACACGTTCGCGACGCATCTCGTGCGCGCGGGCGTCGGCCTCGTCACGATCAGAGACCTGCTCGGCCATCGACTGATCACGAGCACGCAGATCTACCTGCACGTCACCGCGC
>JAJFTU010000141.1 GCA_021372775.1 bacterium
CGGGCAGACGATCAGCGCCCCCTCGACCGTGGCCCGCATGACGGCGCTCGTGAACGCGCCCGACAAGAGCCGGGTGCTGGAGATCGGCGCCGGGAGCGGCTATCAGGCCGCGGTGCTCGGGGCGATGGGCTACATCGTCTATTCGGTCGAGCGGCACGCGCAGCTCGCGCGTCAGGCGGCGGAGCGGATCGCCGACCTCGGCCTGCTGAACGTCTCGATCAAGCACTTCGACGGCACGTACGGCTGGGCGGCCAACGCCCCGTACCGCGCGATCGTCGTCACCGCCGCGGGGCCCGAGGTGCCGGTGCCGCTGCTGCGGCAGCTCGAGGAGGTCGCCCGCTTGGTGATGCCGCTCGCGCGCGGCGCCGAGCAGCGGCTGGTCTCGATCGAGCGCGACGGCGCGCGTCTCCGCGAGACCGACCACGGCGCCGTGGACTTCGTCCCGCTGATCGGGCGCTACGGCTTCGCCGCCGACGGCGCGGCGAAGCGCTGACGGCCCTTTGCGCCGCGCCGCGCGCGATTCCGCGTCGTTCGAGATTTGACAGCGCGGACCCCTTCGGATATGTTCTTCCGGCCTCGCGGGGAACGAGCCGCGCGGCGGTCCATCAGGTCGGGGTGTAGCGCAGCCTGGTAGCGCACCTGCTTCGGGAGCAGGGGGTCCCGAGTTCAAATCTCGGCACCCCGACCAATTCAACTTCACAACCTCGAATCTCGCGCCGTTCGGTCTCTCGACGCATGGCACCATCGCGTCCTGTGCGCGGCGCCGCGCGCCGCCCGCGGAGGCCACGTCGCTGCCGCAGTCAGCCTCGCGATGGACGTCGGCTTGCTCGTGCGCGTTCTGCGGGCCTGCCTGATCGCGTTCGGGATTCCTTCCTGCAATCCGCCCGGCGACGAGTCGTTGATCAGTCGATTCAATTCCCGAAGCTCGAGAACGCGCCCGGTTGGAGCTCGGCGGACGCGGCGCTCCTGACCGCGGTCGATCGTCCGCGCGGCGCAATTTGTTGCGCGGCGCCGTCGTCGTGGAGCGTTCGAGCGGCGGTAGACTGGCGCCGGTCTCGAGAAGTCGCGACTGGGGCAACCGCGGGTCGTCGTCAGGTCGTCGTGGACACGGCGCTGTTCGCATCGAGGGACGCCGGCGCCGCGGACTGTGCATGTGGCTGCAAGGGGGATCCCCATGACCGTCCGAGCTCGTCTCTTCGCCGCGCGGGCCGCCGCGCTGCTGTTGGCCTCGGTCTGCGCGGGCGCCGCCTCGGCGGGCGAGCGCGCGCCGCTGACGTTCGAACAGCGCGTCGATTGCCGGCGGGCGGTCGAGCAGGTCCGCTGGAACCACCGCGCGTGGCCGAAGGAGAACCCCGGCCCGAAGCCGTCGCTCGCGGAAGTGCTTCCGGACGCGGCGTTGCGCGCGAAGGTCGAGGCGGAGCTCCGGACGTCGGGCCTCCTCGCCGACTACTGGCGGCGGCCGGCGACGGCGGAGCTGCTGCAGGGCGAGATCGACCGAATGGTCCGCGGCACGAAGGCGCCGGAGACGCTGCGGGAGCTGTTCGCCGCGCTGGGCGACGACCCGTACCTGATCGCGGAGTGCCTCGCGCGCCCCGCGCTGGAGCGGCGGCTCGCGGAGCAGTCGTTCTCGGCCGATCGGCGGATCCACGGCCCGCTGTTGGCGGGGATCGAGGCGGAGGTGGCGGCGCTGCGCGGCGACGGCGCGGCGCTGTCGAGGCTCTCGGGCCGTTACGTGGAGACCACGCTGACGCTCGACGACGACGCGTCGGACGGCGCGGCGGCGCGCCGCCTTATCGGATCGGCGCTGCCGCGGACGGTGGTTCTCGATCGTTCGGAGTTCGCGGCGGCGGTCGATCGGCTGCGCGGCGCGTTCGGTCTCGGAACGCGGGCCGTCGAGCTTCGCGGCGCCGACGCGCAGGACGCCGACCTCTCCGCCGAGGTCGCCGCGCTGCCGCGGCGGCGGCCGTCGCGCGTCGAGGACGAGGGAGACCGCTTCGTCGTGCGGACCGTGCTGGACGCGGGCGCCCGGCGCGCGACGATCGGCGCGACGAGCTGGCCGAAGCGCGGCTACGAGGAATGGGCGGCGACGCAAACGGTCGCCGCGGCCGCGGACGTGCGCGAGCCCGCGGGCGGCTACGCGGTCTCGTCGCCCGAATCGGGCGGCTGCGCCGCCGACATGTGGACGCCGACCGCGGCGGCGGGCGCTCCGAACGCGCGCGCCAAGCAGAGCGCGGTCTGGACCGGCGGCGAGCTGATCGTGTGGGGCGGCGGGAACAGCGTCGGCGACTCCGTCAAGACGGGCGGCGCATACGATCCGGCGACCGACGCGTGGATCGCGGGTTCGCTCGCCGCCGGAACCGGCGCCTACGTGCCGAGCGCGCGGCAGTTCCACTCGGCCGTCTGGACGGGGCGCGAGATGATCGTCTGGGGCGGCCGCGACGACGACGATCAGGATCTGGCGACCGGCGGCCGCTACAACCCGACGACGGACGCTTGGTCGCCGAGTTCGCTGACGATCGGGGCGGGCGCGAACGTCCCCGCGGCGCGGGACATGCACACCGCGGTCTGGACGGGGCGC
>JAJFTU010000142.1 GCA_021372775.1 bacterium
CGGCGCGAAGGGCTGCGTCGAGCTTGTCGAAGTGGTGCAGATCGCCCTTGACGACCGCCGTCAGATGCGGGACGCGCCGGACGTCGCCGCGGTTGTCGAAGGCGAGCTTGCCGGTGACCCCGTCGAGCGAGAGCGCGCCGAGCTGCGTCCGCACCTCGCCCGCCGTGCCGCGCTGCGTCTTCCGCAGCGCGGCGACCATCGCCTGCATCGCGTCGTAGCCGTAAGCCGCGTAGACCCCGGGGGCGCGGTTGTACTTGCGCTGGAACGCCTCGGTGAAGCTCTTGATCTTGGGCGCCGAGCCCTCGAGCTCGAACGCCGCCTGGGGGAAGATCAGCCGCTCGGCGGCCGGGCCGGCGAGCTTGACGATGTCGGAAGTCACGGCCGAGCTGGCCAGCTTCACGCCGTCGAACTTCTCCGCGTCGAGCGCCTGGCAGAGGGCGGCCACCTCGTTCACGAGCCCCGCGATGTAGACCGCGCGGACCTTCGCCGCGACGACCTTCTTCGCCAGCTCCTTCGCGCGGTCCGCCGCCAGCGGCGCGTCGAACGACTCCTGCACGGCGATCTTCACGCCGTCGGCCGTCATCTGCGCCGCGAACAGCTCGGAGAGCGAGCGCCCGAACGTCTCGTTGTAGGTCAGGACCGCGACCTCGGCGAGACCGAGGTTCCGCACCGCGGCCCCGATCTGCTGCGTCTCGGCGGCGTCGTTGGGGTAGACCCGGAAGAACCAGCCCCCGCCCTGCGCCGTCAGCGACGGGGCCGAGGCGGAGGGGCTGATCATCACGACTTCCTTTTCGACGAGGAAGGGAATGACCGCCTGCGCGACGCCGGACGTGAGGCCGCCGAGAAGCAGGTTGGCCTGCGTCACGCCGACCAGGTTCTTCGCCGCGGCGAGCGAGGCGTCCGGCTTCCCGCCGTCGTCGCGGTAGGAGAGGGCGAGCCGCCGCCCCTCGGGGAACCCGCCCTGCTCGACCGCCTCGGCGTAGGCGAGGTCGATCCCCATCCGGACCGCCTTGCCGTATTCCGCCGCCGGTCCCGTTTCGGAGATCACGACGCCGAGGACGATCGGCGAGCGTTCGACGCACGCCGCCCAGAGCGAGACGGCGACGACGAGAACGACGAGCCCGAGGAGCGTGGTCGCGGAGCGCCCGGTCATCGGAACCTCCTCCCGCGGGCCCCTCGACGCCGACGACGCGCGGCGGCCGCCCCTCCTGCGGGCGGAACGCCGACGAATTCCCGAACCGCGAGGCCCGCCTTGCAACGGCCCGCGCGCCCCCAAACGCGCGCGGAACGACCCTCGCCGACCGGCGTCTCGGCGGAAATGTACGCTCTGGCCCCCGCGGGGCGGGACGATCGTGCGCCCGGGGCGGCGACTGACTTCAGGGCAGCGGACGGCCGACCGCGGCGTCCACGCGCGCGAGGTGCTTGAGCATCCGCAGCCGCAGCACTTCCACTTCCCCTTCGGGGAGCGCGGTCCGCAGTTCCCCGTTCAGCTCGTCGAGCTTGCGCCGCGCCCGGTCCACGTCGATTTCGGCCCCGCGCTCGCACGTCTCGGCGAGGACCGAAACCCTGTCCGGACCGACCTCGGCGTACCCGCCGGAAATCGCGAGGGCCTCCCGCCGGTCCCCGACGCGGGCGACGGCGATCCCCGGGCCGAGCTCCGCGAGGAGCGGGGCGTGCCCGGGCAGGACGCCGAACGAGCCCAGCGCGCCGGGCAGCACGACCTCGTCCACGTCCCGGGCGAGAATGCGCCGCTCGGGGGTGACGATCTCGAGGTGGATCTTCTCCGGCAGGGACATGCGCCCGTCCGCGGAGCGGCGCGCGGCCGCCCCCGTCAAGCCGCGCGGCTATTCGGCCGCGCGGATCTTCTTCGCCTTCTCCACCGCCTCTTCCACCGTGCCGACCATGTAGAACGCCTGCTCCGGCAGGTCGTCGTGCTTGCCGTCCACGATCTCGCGGAAGCTGCGGATCGTGTCGGCCAGCTCGACGTAGCGGCCGGGGAAGCCGGTGAACTGCTCGGCGACGAAGAACGGCTGGGACATGAACTTCTGCAGCTTGCGCGCCCTGGCGACGAGCTGCTTGTCGTCCTCCGAGAGCTCGTCCATGCCGAGGATGGCGATGATGTCCTGCAGCTCCTTGTACCGCTGGAGGACCTGCTGGACGTCGCGCGCCGTGCGGTAGTGCTCCTCGCCGAGGATCCGCGGGTCGAGGATGCGGCTGGTCGAGGCCAGCGGATCGACGGCCGGGTAGATGCCCAGCTCGGAGATCTGGCGGCTGAGGTTCGTCGAGGCGTCGAGGTGGGCGAAGGTCGTCGCCGGCGCCGGGTCGGTGTAGTCGTCGGCGGGGACGTAGATCGCCTGCACCGAGGTGATCGACCCCTTCTTGGTCGAGGTGATCCGCTCCTGCAGCTCGCCCATCTCCGTGGCCAAGGTCGGCTGGTAGCCGACGGCCGACGGCATGCGGCCGAGCAGCGCCGAGACCTCGGAGCCGGCCTGGGTGAAGCGGAAGATGTTGTCCACGAAGAGCAGCACGTCCTGGCCGGCGACGTCGCGGAAGTACTCGGCGACGGTCAGGCCGGTGAGGGCGACGCGCAGGCGGGCCCCCGGCGGCTCGGTCATCTGGCCGTAGACCAGCGCGACCTTCGACTTGTCCGGCCCGCCGGCGACCATCACGCCGCCTTCCTGCATCTCGACCCAGAGGTCGTTCCCTTCGCGCGTCCGCTCGCCGACGCCGGCGAAGACGGAGTAGCCGCCGTGCTTCATCGCGACGTTGTGGATCAGCTCCTGGATGAGCACGGTCTTGCCCACGCCCGCGCCGCCGAAGAGCCCCGTCTTGCCGCCCTTGGTGTACGGCTCGAGGAGGTCGATGACCTTGATCCCGGTCTCGAACATCTCGACCGACGCGGCCTGCTCGGCGAACGACGGCGCGTGGCGGTGGATCGGCCACTGCTCGTCGGCGGCGACCGGCCCGAGCTCGTCCACCGGGCGGCCGAGGACGTTGATCACGCGGCCGAGCGTCCCCTTGCCCACCGGGATGCGGATCGGGGCCTTGGTGTCCTCGACCTCCATCCCGCGGACCATGCCGTCGGTGGGCTCCATCGCCACGCAGCGGACCCGCCCCTCGCCGAGGTGCTGCTGCACCTCGAGCGTGACGTCGATCGGCCGCCCCGTTTCGCGCCCCTCGTCCTGGACGCGCAGGGCGTTGTAGATCTCCGGCAGCTCCCCCTCGGGGAACTGCGCGTCCACCACGGCGCCGATGACTTGGACGACCTTGCCCATCCGTTCCATGCGGTGTCCCTCGCGGTGTGCGGTCAGCCGAGCGCGTTCGCGCCGCTGACGACCTCGATGATCTCGTTGGTGATCGAGGCCTGGCGAATCCGGTTCAAGAGCAGCGTCAGCTTGGAAATCAGCTCGTTGGCGTTGCGCGTCGCGTTGTCCATGCTCGTCATCCGCGCCGCGTGCTCCGCGGCGCCCGACTCGAGCAGCGAGTGCAGGACGGAGAAGGCGACGTACCGCTCGAGCAGGCCGGCGAGCAGCCGCTCCGCCTCCGGCTCGTAGAGGAAGTCGATCCCCTCGCGCAGGAACGACGCCGGCTCGCGGCCGGCCACCTCCGCCAGCGGGAGGAGCGGCTCGACGACGACCTTCTGGGAGATCGTCGAGCGGAACTGGTTGTAGACGACGAAGACGGCGTCGGCCTCGCCGCCGATGAACCGCGCCCGCGCCTCGTCGGAGAGGTCGCGCGCCAGCGCCGCCGGCTCGAGGCGCGAGACGTCGGTCAGCCGCCGGCGCACCGCCGCCCCGGGGCGGCGCTTGTAGTAGTCCGCCGCCTTGCGCCCGACGATCGTCAGCGAGACCGCCGTTCCGCCCTCCTCGCGCGCCGCGCGCCAGTGGTCGGCGGTGCGGAGGATGTTGGCGTTGAAGGCGCCGGCGAGGCCGCGGTCGCCGCAGAGGACGATCAGGTCGACCTTCCGCTCCGGGCGGACGGCGAGCAGCGGGTTGAGCTCCGGCCGCGCGCGGAGCGCGACGTCGGCCAGCACCCGCCGCAGCGTCTCGGCGTAGGGGCGCGCGGCGAGCATCGCCTCCTGCGCCCGCCGCAGCTTCGCCGCCGAGACCATCTTCATCGCCCGCGTCAGCTGGGCGGTGTTGCGGACGGAGCGGATCTGCCGCCGGAGATCGCGGGTGTTGTTGGCCATCGCCCCTACTCGGCGACGCCGGCGAGCGCGGCGAACTGCCCGCGGAACTCGTCCAGCGCCGCGCGCAGGCCGGAGACGATCTCGTCGTCGAGCTTCTTCCGCTCGGCGATCAGCGCCAGCAGGTCGGCGCGGCTCGCGTCGAGATAGCCGTTGAGCCGCTTCTCGTACTCGGCCGCCTTCTCCACCGGCACCGCGTCGAGGTAGCCGTTGGTCGCGGCGAAGATCAGCGCGATCTGCTTCTCCACCGAGACCGGCTGGTACTGCGGCTGCTTCAGGATTTCCTGCAGCCGGCGGCCGCGGGCCAGCTGGGCCTGCGTCGCCTTGTCGAGGTCCGAGCCGAACTGGGCGAAGGCGGCCAGCTCGCGGTACTGGGCCAGCTCGAGGCGCAGCGGCCCGGCGATCTTCTTCATCGCCGGCACCTGCGCCGAGCCGCCGACGCGGCTGACCGAGAGGCCGACGTTCAGCGCGGGGCGGATGCCGGCGTAGAAGAGGTCGGTCTCGAGGAAGATCTGCCCGTCGGTGATCGAGATCACGTTGGTCGGGATGTAGGTGGAGATGTCGCCGGCCTGCGTTTCGATCACCGGCAGCGCGGTCAGCGAGCCGCCCGTGCCGGGCGCCTTGCGGACCTCGTGCCCCGCGCCGAGCTCCTTCGCCTTCTCCTTCGCGCGCTCGAACCCCGGCGCGCCCCAGTACTCGGCGCCGTCCACGCTCTCCGACGCGCCGGCCGGCGCCCCGGCCGGGACGACGACGTAGCGCTCGCGCAGCTTCGCCGCGCGCTCGAGCAGGCGGGAGTGGAGGTAGAAGACGTCGCCGGGATACGCCTCGCGGCCCGGCGGCCGGCGGAGCAGCAGCGAGATTTCGCGGTAGGCCGCGGCGTGCTTGGAGAGGTCGTCGTAGACGCAGAGGACGTGCTCGCCGCGGTCGCGGAAGAACTCGCCCATCGCGCAGCCGGCGTACGGCGCGAGGTACTGCATCGGGGCCGGGTCGGAGGCGGAGGCGCTGACGACGATCGTGTGCTCCAGCGCGCCGTACTCCTCGAGGGTCCGCACCACCTGGGCGACCGTGGACTGCTTCTGGCCGATCGCCACGTAGATGCAGATCACCCCCTTGCCTTTCTGGTTGATGATCGTGTCGAGGGCGATGGCCGTCTTGCCGGTCTGGCGGTCGCCGATGATCAGCTCGCGCTGGCCGCGGCCGATCGGGATCAGGGCGTCGATCGCCTTGAGGCCGGTCTGCAGCGGCTCCTTCACCGACTGGCGGAAGACGACGCCCGGGGCGATCCGCTCGTGCGGCGCGCTCCCTTCGGCCTCGACCGGGCCGCGGCCGTCCACCGGGCGGCCGAGCGCGTCCACGACGCGCCCGAGCATCGACCGGCCGACGGGGGTCTCGATGATGCGGCGCGTGCGCCGCACGACGTCCCCTTCGCGGATCTTCTGCACGTCGCCGAGGAGCACGGCGCCGATCGAGTCTTCCTCGAGGTTGAGCGCCAGCCCGAAGACGTCGTGGGGGAGCGCGAGCAGCTCGAGCGAGGCGGCCTTCTCCAGGCCGTGGATGCGGGCGATGCCGTCGCCGACGGAGGTGACGGTGCCGACCTCGGCGACGTCCACCTTCCGCTCGTATCCCTCGATCTGCTGCTTGAGCAGCGCGGTGATCTCGCTGACGTTGAAGTCCATGCGGCTACGCTCCCTCGTCGGTTCGCGCGCGGCCGGCGCGCGGCCGCGTTCGTCTCACCCTGCGATCGCCCCCGCCGTCCCGCCGGCGAGCCGCGTCCGCAGCTCGGCGAGGCGCGCCTTCAGGCTGCCGTCGTAAAGGCGGCCCGCGGCCTCGACGACGACGCCGCCGAGGAGCGCGGGATCGATCTCGGTCCGCGTCCGCACCGCGGCGCCGACCAGTCTCGCCAGCGCCTCGTCGAGCCGCGCCCGCACGTCGGCGGGGAGCGGCGCGGCGGTGCGCACCGTCGCCTCGACCACGCCGGCCCGCGCGTCGGCCGCGCGGCCGACGGCGTCGGCGATCAAGCCGAAGATCTTCCAGTGTTCCGGCGCGAGGACGGCCAGGAGCGCCCGGGCCTCGCGCGCGGCGCCGAGCCGCTCGGCGAGGGCCAGCATCACCTTCCGCTTCGCGTCCGCCGAAACGACCGGGCTGGCCAGCGCGCCGGCCAGCTCTCCGGAGGAGGCGACCACTTCCGCCAGATGGGCGACGTCGGTTCTGGCGCGGGAGAGGTCTTCGGCCTTCGGGACGGCCCCGGCGAGAGCCTGCGCGTACCGCTCGGCGATCAGACGCGCGTTCTTCACGAACGACTCCTCGCGGATTTCCCGCCCGGCGGGGACACCCCGCCCGTTCGGGCAGAAACCCACCGGCAAGAGGCGGATGCTAGCAACCGCGCCAAGGGGCGTCAACCGGACGAGGTCGAAGGGCGGGCGCGACGGCCCTCCCGCGCCGGCCGGCGGGGGCGCGGAGCGGCGCGGCGCAAGTCGGGAGCGGCGGCGCGCCGCGGGCCCCGAAACGCGGAACGGCCGCGCGGCTGATCGCGCCGCGCGGCCGTCCGAACGAAGCCGAAGCGTTCCGGAACGGAACGCGAAAAGGTCACTTCCGCCGCTGGCCGGTCTCGAAGTCGAAGACCTTGTTGGCGGCGAAGTCGTCGCTGCTCCACGGCGCCGGATCGCCGCCGAGGTACTGGTGGAACCACTCGAGGTGGGCGGTGTAGTAGAGCGCCATCTCGTACCAGTTCGGCCAGTGGCCGGCGTTGGGGAAGACGACGAGCTTGGCCGGGACGTTCATCGACCGGAGGTAGGTGAAGGCCATCAGCCCCTGGGTGTAGGCGATCCGGTAGTCCAACTCGCCGGTGATCACCAGCTCGGGGGTCTTGAAGTTCTTCACGTTGCGGGAGGGGTTGAACTTCTCGTACTGGTCGGAGGTCCAGGGGGTCCCCTTGAGGTCCCACGTCGGGAACCAGAGCTCCTCGGTCGCGCCGAACTTCGACGGCAGGTCGAAGACCCCCATCATCGAGGCCAGCGCCTTGTAGCGGGTCGTCGTCCCCTGCAGCCAGTTGACGGCGTAGCCGCCCCAGGACCAGCCCATCGCGCCGATCCGGTCCTTGTCGGCCCACGGCTGCTTCTCGATCCAGTCGGTGACCTTGGCGACGTCCTCCATCGGCGCGCCGGCCCAGTCGCCGGAGATGGAAGCGGTGTAGGCCTGGCCGAAGCCGGTCGAGCCGTGCGGGTTCGGGAAGACGACGACGTACCCGGCGCCGGGGTAGACCTGCCAGTCGCCGCGGAACGAGTCGGCCCACTGGCTCTGCGGGCCGCCGTGGATGTTGAGGATCACCGGGTACTTCTTGTTCGGGTCGAAGTTGTGCGGCTTGACGACGAAGGTGTGGACCTTCGCCCCGCCGGCGCCGGCGATGAACGCCTCCTCGGCCGGGCGGATGTCCACCTCGTCCTCGAGCGCCTTGTTGTGGGTCGTCAGGCGGAGCGGCGCCGCCTTGCCGGCGAGGTCGAGCCGCCAGAGCTCGGGCGGTTCGGCGATCGCGCGGTGCAGGACGAACGCCGCGCGCCCGTCCTTGGGCAGGACGAAGTCGTCGATCGTGGCGAAGGTCGCGAGCTTCTCCGGCGCGCCGCCGGCGAGCAGGACGCGGTAAAGCGGCGAGCGGCCGCCTTCCTCGGCCTTGAAGACGAGGCCGGTCGAGTCGGCGAGCCACGCGGCCGAGTCGACCCAGTTGTCGAAGTTGGGGGTCAGGACGCGCGAGGTCTTGGCCGCGCGGTCGTAGAGGACGAGGCGGAAGAGGTCCGACTCGTACCCCGGCTGGAGCTGGCGGCGGTAGGCGATCCAGCGGCCGTCGGGCGAGTAGAGCGGATCGCCGTCCCAAGCCTTGTTGCCGGCGGTGACGTCGGTCGCCGGCTGCGTCGCGCCGTCCGGGCCGGGGGCCACCGGCACGATCCAGATGTCGCTGTTCGTCGAGCGGGCCAGCGTGTCCTTCGGGTCGGGGTTCCGGGTGTAGGCCAGCTCCTTCCCGTCGGGGGAGAAGGCGTAGCCGCCGGCCGCCCCGCCGAGGGAAAAGACCGGGGCCTCGCGGTCGCCGGGGGTCAGGTCGCGGACCTTGCCGGTGGCGACTTCGACGAGGAGGACGTGGCTCACCTTGCCGTCGTACCACTGCGTCCAGTGGCGGTAGAGCAGCTCGTCGGCGACGTGCGCCTTGAGCGGCCCCTTGGCGCGCCACGTGTCGAGCTTCTTGTTGCAGGCGTCGTCGGCGCCGCACTCGGGGTGGATCTCGCTGGCGAAGGCGATGTACTTGCCGTCGGGGGACCAGACCGGGGCGTCGATTCCGGTGGAGAGCGCGACGATCTGACGAGCCTCGCCGCCGTCGGTCGGCAGCAGCCAGATCCCCTGGTTCTCGCCCCGCTTGGCGACGAAGGAGATCAGCTTGCCGTCGGGGGAGAAGGCGGGGGACGTCTCGCTCTGGTCGTCGGTGAAGGTCAGGCGGGTCGCCGGGCCGCCGGCCGCGGGGACGCGGTAGAGGTCGGACTGCGCCTTGCCGCGGCCGAGGTCCTTCGTCTGCAGCGAGTAGACGAGGGTCGCGCCGTCGGGCGACAGGACCGGCCCCGCGGGGCTCTTGACCTTGTAGAAATCCTCGATCGTGAAGGCGCGCTTCGCGTCGCCGGCGAAGGCCGGGAGGGCGAACAGCGCGATGGCCAGCGCGGCGACGACGCCGTTCGTCGCCTTGCGCCGGCCGCCCGTCGGGCGCTGCTGATCGTGCGGCATTAGGGCACTCCTCGTCGTTGGGGGAACTCGCACGATTACAGCACGGAGCGGGGCGCGCCGCGCGTCCCGCAACTTTTCGCGCCCCGAACCGTTTCTCCGGATGACGACGATGAACGACGACGCCTTCCGCAGCGCCGTGCTCGAGCACAAGGACCGGGTCTTCGGCTACGCCGCCCGGTTGCTCGGGGACCGCGAGGAGGCGAAGGACGTCGCGCAGGAGGCTCTGACGCGGATGTGGGAACGGCGCGAAGCGATCGAGGGCGGCGACGGGGCGCGGTTCTGGCTGCTGCGCGCGGCGCACAACCTCTGCGTGGACCGGCTGCGCCGGCGCGGCGCGCGGTTCGAGGTCGGGGACGGCGCGCTCGACGAAATCGAGGCCGGCGACTGCGCCCCCGACCGCGCCGCCTGCGGCCGCGAGACCGCGGCGGCGATCGAGCGCGCGCTGGCCGGGCTGCCGGCGCGCGACCGCGCGGCGCTGCTGCTGCGCGAGGCGCACGGCCTCTCCTACGACGAGCTGGCGGCGACGCTCGGCGTGCCGCTCGGCACGGCGAAGGCGCTGCTGCACCGCGCGCGGGAAAAGGCGCAGCGGGCGCTTCTCGCCGCGGGGGTGCGGCCGTGAACGCGGCGCGGGACGGCTTCGCCGGCGACGGCTGCGGCGCCGCGCGCGGGCTGCTGCACGCGCTCTGGGACGGCGAGATCGGCGACGCCGACCGCCGCGCGCTCGACGCGCATCTCGCGCGGTGCGCGGAGTGCCGCGCCTTCGCCGAGCGCGGCGGCGCGCTCCTCGCGGGACTCGCCGCGCTGCCCGATCCGGCGTTGCCCGACGACGCGCTCGCCGCGGTCTTCGCCGCGACGGTCGATCGCCGCCGGCCCGAAGAGGCCCGCGACTCCGCGGCGCGGGAACGCCGCGGAATGCGCGCGCCGGCGCGGCGCCGCGTCCGTCCGCGGATCGTCCTCGCCTTCGCCTCCTGCGCCGCGGCGCTCGTGGTCGCCCTCGTCGCGGCCGACGGACGGCGCGCGGCGGAGCGGGAGCGGATCCGCCGCGCCGAAGCGGACGCGAACATCGTCTTCGCCATCGCCCGCGGCGCGCTCGCCAGAAGCGGCGCCGCGGCGCTCGACGACGCGGTCGGCCGGGGGATCGCCCCCGCGCTGCGCGCCGCGCCGATCCTGAACAGTGCGGTCGATGCGCCGCGCGGAAGGAGGAACTGAGATGACGCCCGAGAGGAAGAGAATTCTGCGCCGTGCACTGATCGGCCTGTCCGTGCTCTGGGCGGTCGCCGCGCTGCTCGCCGTCGCCGCCTACGCCGATCCGGCCGACAAGGCCGCGCCGGGCCGCGGCGTCGTCGATCCGAAGCCGTTCCTCGCCTTCGCCACCGAGGACGGCGACCTCGTCGAGGTCAACGTCGGCGGCTCGCTGCTCAAGTCGCTCGCCGGCTCGGTGGACAAGAAGGACAGCTCCGCGGCGTCGGTGATCGGGCGGCTGGAGAAGATCAGCGCCGTCGTCGTCGGGATCGAGCCGGCGCGCCGCGACGAGGCGCTGCGGCTGATCGAAACGACGGCGGAGGGGCTGCTCCGCGCCGGCTGGGAGGAGGTCGCGCGCGTCCGCGAGAAGGGGGAGCGGATCCGCGTCCTCGCGCTGAGCGAGGGGGACCACATCGTCGGCCTCGTCGTGATGCTCGTCGATCGGGACCACCGCGAGGGGAAGACGGAACTTGTCTTCGCCAACATCGCCGGGCCGTTCAACCTCGCCGACCTTTCCAAGCTCGGCGACAACGTGGACATCCCGGGCCTCAAGGATCTGGGCGAGGCGAAGCGCGGAACGGCGGGACGCGACAAGCCGGCGCCGAAGAGCGCGCCGCGCGAGGAACGTCCGTGATCCGCGCGCTCGGCGTCGCCGCGCTTTGCGCGCTTTCGCTCGGTTGCGGCCCGTTCTTTGGCTTCGCCGACTTTCAGGCGGAACGGGCCGCGCTCGAGAGTTCGGGCGCGAAGCTCCGCTGCACGACCTCGTTCCACGTCGGCCGCGCGCTGCTGCGCTGCGGGGCGTCGGCGCTCGACGGGGACGAGGCGCGCCTAGCGCGCGCCGTGGACCGCGTGGACTTCGCGGTCTTCGAGGTCGCGGACGCGCGCGGCCTGGCGGGGTCGGCGGCGGAGCGGCTCGCCGCGGCGCTGCCCGGCGCGGAGCCGATCGTCCGCGTCGTCGAGCGCGGCCGCCTCGCCGCCGTCGTCTTCGCGCGCTCGGAGAAGGGAGCGGTGCGCGAACTGCTCGTCGCCGCGCTCGACAAGGAGGAGCTGACGCTCGTCCGCCTGCGCGGCGACGTCGGCGGACTCGTCGAGACGGGGATCGCGCTCTCCCGCAGGCGCGGCGAGGACGGCCGGCGCGACGCGCCGTCGATCGCCGCCCTCGGAAGACGGGGCGGCGACTGAGCGCGACGACGCGCGCGGCGACGAGCGACGAAAGGCGCGGAGACGGAGACGAATACGGAGACCGTGCGCGAAGGCGCGCGCCGGGACGAGGTCAGGCGAGGGGCGCGGCCGAAAGGCCGCGCCTTTCGATTTCGTCGAGCAGCCGCGGCAGGACGGCGAGCGAGACCGGCGTCCCGTCCGGCGCGCGGCGCGGCGCGCCGTCGTGCAGCAAGAGCAAGTCTCCCGCGGCGAGGCCGCGCAGCAGGCGCCGCGCGACGGTCCGCGGATCGCCGCACGCCGCGTCGAAGCCGCGGCGGGTCCACGTCGCGAGCGTCATCCCGCGGCGCGCGAGGAGCGG
>JAJFTU010000143.1 GCA_021372775.1 bacterium
AACTCGCCGCTCTTCGGCTCGGCGAGGGACGGTCGCTGCGGCCTCGCCGGCGTGGCGTTCCGCGCCGCGCGCGGCGCCTCGACGAAGATCGCCACGCCGCGCGGCGGCCCGAACGGCGCCGTCTCCGACTTCGTCGTGCACTACCTCGGCCGCCCCGGCGGCGGAACGCTCCTCGCGTCGGTGGACGGCGCGCCGGCGAGCGAGATCGGCACCGCCGCGGCGAGCCCCGCGCCGGCGACGCGCGAGATCCACGTGCCGGACGGGCCGCACTCGCTCTCGCTCTCGCCGAAGGGGGACGGCGAGGTGGCGCTCTACGGCGTGGCGCTCGAGCGCGAGGAGCCGGGCGTCGTCTACGACTCGATCGGCGCCAACGGCGCGACGGCCCACTTCCTCTCGCTGCTCGACGCCGGCGACTGGCAGGCGGAGCTGCGGCTGCGGCGCCCCGACCTCGTCGTGCTCAACTACGGCACGAACGAGAGCGGCTACGTCGGCCTCTCGATGGACAAGCTGCGGCGGGACGTCGAGGCGCTGATCGCGCGGGTCCGCGCGGCCGCGCCGAACGCCTCGGTCCTCGTGATGGCCCCGATGGACCGCGGCGCGCGCGGCGAGGACGGCTCGCTGACGACGATGGCGACGATCCCGCAGATCGTCGAGGCGGAGCGGGCCGCGGCCAAGGCCGCCGGCGCCGCCTTCTTCGACACCTACAGCGCGATGGGCGGCTCGGGCACGATGGCCCGCTGGTACGAGCGCGAGAACCGGCTCGTCTCGGGCGACCTCACGCACCCGACCGGCATGGGCGCCGACATCGTCTCGCGGCTGCTCGTGGACGCGCTCGAGGCCGGGCGACGCGCGTCCGGCGCGCAAGGGCCGATCGGCGTCGCGGACGGCTTGGGGGCGAAGGCGAACGCGGCTCCGCGCCGCGCGGCGGCGCCGCCTAAGCCGCGCGGCGACGCGGACGTCGCGGCGGCGGCGGAGACCGACGCGCCCCAAAGCGCCGCGGCCGAAGCCGAAAAGGAAACGCCGCGGTCCGGCGCGGCCGAGGCGCCCAAGAGCGGCGCGGCGGAAACCGAAAAGGAAACGCCGCGGCCCGACGCGGCCGAAGCGCCCAAGAGCGGCGCGGCCGGCGCCGAAAAGGAAACGCCGCGGCCCGACGAAGCCGCGGCGCCGAAAGCGCGGAAGGCGGACGGCTCAGCAGCGCAGCAGGGCGGCGCCCCACGTCATGCCGGCGCCGAACGCCGCCAGCGCCGCGTGCGTCCCGCTCCGCAGCAGCCCGGCGTCGGCGGCCTCCGAGGCGGCGATCAGAAGTGACGCGGCGGAGGTGTTGCCGTAGCGCTCGACGTTGGTGAAGACCCTCTCCGGCGGAACGCCGAGCGTTTTCGCGACCTGGCGCAGCAGCACCAGATTCGCCTGATGGAAAAGATAGAGGTCCACGTCGGCCGGCTTCAGGCCGTTCCGCTCCAGCAGATCGAGGACGGCGGCGCGCAGCTTCCGGCTGGCCTGCATGATCACCGTGCGGCCGTCCATCGCCAGCGGCGCGTCGAAGTCGAGCGCGAGCGCCGACGCCAACTCGCCGTTGCCGTCGAGCCGCGCGTCGATCACCTGCATCGGCCCTTCGCCGGGGGCGAGGACCGCCGCGCCGGCGCCGTCGCCGAAGAGGATCGCCGTCTCCTT
>JAJFTU010000144.1 GCA_021372775.1 bacterium
GATCGGCGCCCTCGCGCTCGCCGTCTATCTCGTCTACGCGCTCCTCGCGCCGGAGAGGTTCGAATGAGCGCCGCCGCCGCATTCGCGATCGTCGTCTACGTCGCGCTCCTCGCGCTTCTCGCGTGGCCGCTCGGCGCCGCCTGCGCGCGGGCGCTGGCCGGGGAGCGGACGTGGCTCTCGCGCCTGCTGGGGCCGCTGGAGCGCGCGATCTACCGCTTCGCGGGCGTGCGCCCGGCCGACGAGATGGACTGGCGTCTCTACGCCCGCGCCTTCCTTCTCTTCAGCCTCGCCTCGACCGCCGCGCTCTATCTGCTGCTGCGCGTCCAATACCTGCTGCCGGGATGGCCCGCCGCCTATCCGCCGATCCGCCCCGACCTCGCGTTCAACATCGCCGCCAGCTTCTGCACGAACACCAACTGGCAGTCGTACGCGGGCGAGGGAACGGTCGGGTACGTCGTCGCCGCGCTCGGGCTGATCGTCCAGAACTTCGTTTCCCCCGCCGCGGGGCTGGCGGTCCTTCTCGCGCTGATCCGCGGCTTCGCCCGCCGCACCGCGGCGACCGTCGGCAACTTCTGGGCCGACCTCGTCCGCGCGACGCTCTACGTGATGCTGCCGGCGGCGCTGGTCCTCGCCGTTCTCCTGATCTCCCAGGGCGTCGTGCAGACGTGGGGCGGCGCGCGCGACGTGCCGCTGCTCCAGCCGACGACGGGCGAAGGGGGCAAGCCGGTCGCCGCGCAGTCGCTCCCGCTCGGCCCGGTCGCCGCGCAGACGGCGATCGCGCTCGTCGGCACGAACGGCGGCGGCTACTACAACGCGAACTCCGCCCATCCGTTCGCCAACCCGACGCCGCTTGCGAACTTCGCCGGCTGCCTCGCGCTGCTGCTGATCCCCGGGGCGCTCTGCTTCACCTTCGGCCGGATGGTCGGGGACCGGCGGCAAGGGGCCGCGCTGTTCGCGGCGATGGCGATCCTCTTCGCCCTCTTCCTCGCGCTCGCCGTGCGGGCGGAGACGCGCCCCAATCCGGCGCTCGCCTCGCTCGGCGTCGATCAGCGGACGACGGCGGCGCAGGCCGGCGGCTACATGGAAGGGAAGGAGGTCCGCGTCGGGCCGGCCGCGTCGGCGCTCTGGGCGACGGCGACGACCTCCGCCTCGAACGGCGCGGTGAACGCGGCCCACGACTCGTTCAGCCCGCTCGGCGGGATGGTCCCGCTGGCGCTGATCGGCCTCGGCGAGGTCGTCTTCGGCGGCGTCGGCTCCGGCCTCTACGGGATGCTGACGTTCGTGATCGTCGCCGTCTTCCTCGCCGGGCTGATGGTCGGCCGCACGCCGGAGTATCTCGGCAAGAAGATCGAGTCGTACGAGACGAAGATGGCCGCGCTGGCGATCCTCGCCACGCCGGTGATCGCGCTGCTCGGGACCGCCGTCGCCGTGGCCACGAAGGCCGGCCTCGCCGGGCCGGCGAACCCGGGGCCGCACGGATTCTCGGAGATCCTCTACGCCTTCACCTCCGCCGCGGGGAACAACGGCAGCGCCTTCGCCGGGCTCGACGCCTCGACGCCGTTCTACAACGTCGCCTTGGGGATCGCGATGCTCGCCGGCCGCTTCTTCATCGCCGTGCCGGTCCTCGCGGTCGCCGGCTCGCTGGCGCGCAAGAAGATCGTGCCGCCGGGCGCCGGCACGCTCCCGACCCACACGCCGCTCTTCGTGCTCCTGCTGTGCGCGGTCGTCCTGATCGTCGGCGCGCTGAACTTCGTTCCGGCGCTGGCGCTCGGGCCGATCGTCGAGCACCTCCGCCTCGCCGCGGGCGCGCTCTGAGCGGCGGAGGAAACGTCGATGACCCGCAAGGAACGCGTCCGTCCGCTTCTCGACCCGCCGCTCCTCCGCCGCGCGCTGCGCGACGCCGCGGTGCGGCTCGATCCGCGGCGGCAGTTGCGCAACCCGGTGATGTTCGTCACCGAGGCCGGCGCGGCGCTGACGACGGTTCTCTACGTCCAGGCGCTCTTCGGCCGCGGCGAGGCGCCGGCGGGCTTCATCCTCGCCGTCGCCGTCGCCCTCTGGTTCACGGTCTACTTCGCGAATCTGGCCGAGGCGCTGGCCGAGGGGCGCGGCCGCGCCCAGGCCGAAGCGCTGCGCCGGACGCGCCGCGAGGTGACGGCCACCGTGCTCGAAGGGCCCGACCGCAACGGGCCGCGCCGCTCCCGCCCCTCGACCGAACTGCGCATCGGCATGTTCGCGCTCGTCTCGGCGGGGGAGACGATCCCCGGCGACGGCGAGGTCGTCGAAGGGGCGGCGAGCGTGGACGAGAGCGCGGTCACCGGCGAGAGCGCCCCGGTCATCCGCGAGAGCGGCGGCGACCGCAGCGCGGTCACCGGCGGCACGCGCGTCCTCTCCGACTGGCTCGTCGTGCGGATCACCTCCGACCCCGGCTCGACCTTCCTCGACCGGATGATCGCGATGGTCGAGGGGGCGAAGCGGCGGCGCACGCCGAACGAGATCGCGCTGCACATCCTCCTCGTCGCGCTGACGCTCGTCTTTCTCGTCGTCGTGGCGACGCTGCGGCCGTTCTCGGAGCAGGCGGTCGCCGCGGCGGGCCGCGGAACCCCCGTCGCGCTGACCTCGCTCGCCGCGCTCCTCGTCTGCCTCATCCCGACCACGATCGGCGGCCTCCTCTCGGCGATCGGCATCGCGGGGATGGACCGGCTGATCCAGGCGAACGTCGTCGCCACCTCCGGACGCGCGGTCGAGGCGGCCGGCGACGTGGACGTGCTGCTGCTCGACAAGACCGGCACGATCACCTTCGGCAATCGCCAGGCGGCGGCGTTCCTGCCGGCGCGCGGCTTCGACGAACGGCGGCTGGCCGACGCGGCGCAGCTCGCCTCGCTCGCCGACGAGACGCCGGAGGGGCGCAGCGTCGTCGTCCTCGCCAAGGAGCGGCACAACATCCGCCAGCGCGACCTCGCGTCGCTCGGCGCGACGTTCGTGCCGTTCAGCGCCCAGACGCGGATGAGCGGCGTGGACCTCGACGGCCGTTCGATCCGCAAGGGAGCGGCCGACGCCGTCGCGGCGTGGGTCGCGGGGCAGGGCGGGCGCGTTCCCGACGACGTCGAGGAGACGGTGGACGAGGTCGCGCGCCGCGGCGCGACGCCGCTCGTCGTCGCCGAAGGGACGCGCGTCCTCGGCGTCGTCGAGCTGAAGGACATCGTCAAGGGCGGGATCAAGGAGCGGTTCGCGGAACTGCGGGAGATGGGAATCCGCACCGTGATGATCACCGGCGACAACCCGCTGACCGCGGCGGCGATCGCCGCGGAGGCGGGGGTGGACGAGTTCCTCGCCGAGGCGACGCCGGAGGCGAAGCTGAAGCTGATCCGCGAGCGGCAGGCGGGGGGACGCCTCGTCGCGATGACCGGCGACGGCACGAACGACGCCCCGGCGCTGGCCCAGGCCGACGTCGCCGTGGCGATGAACACCGGCACGCAGGCGGCCAAGGAAGCCGGCAACATGGTGGACTTGGACTCCGACCCGACGAAGCTGATCGAGATCGTCTCGATCGGCAAGCAGCTCTTGGTGACCCGCGGCGCGCTGACGACCTTCAGCGTCTCCAACGACGTGGCGAAGTACTTCGCGATCATCCCCGCCGTCTTCGCCGGCGTCTGGCCCGAGCTGGCCGCGCTGAACGTGATGGGGCTGGCGACGCCGGCGAGCGCGATCCTCTCCGCGGTGATCTTCAACGCGCTGATCATCGTCGCGCTGATTCCGCTGGCGCTGCGCGGCGTGCGGCGGCGCGCGCTCGGCGCGGCGGCGCTGCTGCGCCGCAACCTGCTCGTCTACGGCGTCGGCGGCCTGGTCGCGCCGTTCGTCGGGATCAAGCTGATCGACCTTTGCCTGGCCGCGCTCGGCTGGGCGTGAGGGACGTATGGGACGCGAAGCGTGGCGCGCGGTCTTGATGCTGGCCGCGCTGACGTTGGTCGCCGGGGTCGGCTACCCGCTCGCCGTCACCGCCGCGGCGGCGCTCTTCCCGGCGCGGGCGGGCGGCGGCCTGATCGTCGAGAACGGCGTCGTCCGCGGCTCGCGGCTGATCGGGCAGCCGTTCTCCGACCCGAAGTACTTCTGGGGACGCCCCTCGGCGACC
>JAJFTU010000145.1 GCA_021372775.1 bacterium
GAAGCCGCACGGGCCGAGCACGACGTCGAGGTTGGCGGCGATCGCGCGGCGGATCTTGCGCAGGAAGACGAAGAAGAAGGCGGTGAAGAGGGCGATGCAGAGCCGCACGCCCCAGTCGGGGAGGATGGAGACGCCCCAACGGTGGAACTTGTACCAAAAGACGCCGGTCACGTGGAAGCGCCCGAGAAGGCGCCGCGACCATCCGCCTTCCGGGGCGTGAGGCGGCGTTTCGGCGCGCGAGGTCGCGCTCATGACGATGATCCTTCCGGCGCGCGGGACGCGGCGCCGCGCGCTCAGGCTTGCGCGGCGAGCCTCGAGGCGACCAAGTCGGCGAGCGTGGCGACGGAGTAGAACGCGTCCTTGCCGACGTCCTTGCTCTGGATCTTGATCTGGAACTTCTTTTCCAGCGCCACGACCAGTTCGAGCGCGTCCACCGAGTCGAGCCCGAGCCCTTCGCCGAAGAGCGGCGCTTCGTCCTCGATCCCCGCCGGCTCGACGCCGTCGAGCCGCAGACTCTCCACGATCACTTCCTTGATTGTCGCGCGCAATGCGTCTCTGTCCACGATCGCACCATCCATGCCGGCTGTCCCTTGCCGCCGCGCGGCGACGTCCCCCGCAAAGGGCGCAAAGTATAGCATGCGGTTCCCGGCCCACTCCGCCGCGCCGCGCGTTCCCCCTTCCGCGTACATTCCCGCCGTTGCCGGAGGTTCGCGCGTGAAGGTCATCCTGCTCAATCCGTCTTCGCCTGAATCGTACTGGAGCGGCGTCCGCTCGCTGGAGTTCGCGGATCGGCGCTGCCTTCTTCCGCCGCTCGGACTGCTCACCGTCGCCTCGCTGCTGCCGCGCGAGTGGCGGCTCAGCCTCGCCGACGAGAACGTCGCGGAGATCCGCGACGAGCAGCTGCGCGCGGCGGACGTCGCGATGCTCACCGGGATGCTCGTCCAGCGCGACGCGCTCCAGAATCTTCTGGTCCGCTGCCGCGCGCTCGGCGTGAGGACGGTCGTCGGCGGTCCGTACGCGACGACGTTCCCCGACGATCTGGCCGCCGCCGACCACATCGCCGTCGGCGAAGGAGAACAGTTCGTCCCCCGGCTCGCCGCCGACCTGGAAAGGGGGACGGCGGAGCGGGTCTATCGCGCGGAGGGGTGGCCCGATCTCGCCGGCCTCCCGCCGCCGCGCTTCGACCTCCTGCCGAAGCGCGTCTACCGCCAGATGGCGATTCAGTTCTCGCGCGGCTGCCCGTTCGACTGCGAGTTCTGCGACGTGGTGCGCCTCTACGGCCGCCGGCCGCGGACCAAGAGTCCGCGCCAGTTCGTGGCGGAGCTGGAGGCGCTCAAGGCCACCGGCTTCCGCGGCGACGTCTTCGTCGTTGACGACAACTTCGTCGGCGACCGCGCCGCGGCGCGCGCCGCGCTGGCGGAGGTGGCGCGCTGGCGCGGCGCGACGCGCGTGCCGTTCCGTTTCTACACCCAGGCGGGCCTCTCCCTCGCCGACGATCCGCCGCTGGCCGAAGCGATGGTCTCCGCCGGCTTCGACGCGGTCTTCGTCGGCGTCGAGACCCCGAACCCGCAGGCGCTGCGCGAGGCGGGGAAGCCGCAGAACCTCCGCGCCCCGCTCGAGCGGATCGAGTCGCTGCGGCGGCGCGGCCTCGAGGTCTGGGGCGGCTTCATCCTCGGCTTCGACGCCGACGGCCCGGACATCTTCGACCGCCTCGCCGAGTTCGTGGAGCGGGCGGCGATTCCGTACGCGATGGTCGGGTTGCTCGGCGCGCTGCCCGGCACGCGCCTCTATCGCCGCTTGGCGGCGGAAGGGCGGCTGCGGGCGGACCTGCTGTGGCGCGGCGACCAGTTCGGCGTGACCAACGTGATCCACCGCCTGCCGCTCGACCAACTGCTCGCCGGGTATCGCCGCGTGATGGAGCGGCTCTACAGTCCCGAGGGGTACTTCGCGCGCTGCCGCGAGAGCCTGCGCACCTGGTCGCCGGTGCGCGGCGTTCCGCGGGTGCGCCTGTCGTGGGACGATCTGCGGGCGGGACTCCGGTCGTTCGTCGGCCAGGGAATCAAGGGGCCGTACCGGCGCTCGTATCTGCGCTTCCTCGCCTGGGCGTTCGCCCACTGCCCGAGCAAGCTCCCGCGGGCGGTGACGATGGCCGCGGTGGGGCACCACTTCATCGAGTTCACGAGCGACAAACTCGTCCCCGCGCTCGAGGCGGCGCGGCTGGCGCTCGCGCGCGAGGGGAAGCTCAGCGAATCGTCCCCTGCTCCTTCATCTCCTTGAACGTCTCGCCGGCGACGGCGACGAGCTTGGCGTGAAGCCGGCCGGCCGCGACGGCGAACTCCGCGTCTTCCGCGGCGCCGACATGCGCGCCGAGCGCGGCGCCGAGCGCTGCGTCCCCCGCGCCGGCGACCGCGGCGAACTCGGCGCGCCGCTCCGCGGCGGCGCCGGCCTCCGACCCGCCGCCGACGAACGAGGCGCCGACCGCGTCGTCGAGCTCGCGCGCGACCGCGTCCGGATCCTCGCCCGCGGCGACGACCGCGGCGAGGCAGGCGTGCCCGGCGAAGGCGCAGAACTCCGCCGCCCGCGCCTTCGACTCCGGCCCGTCGAGCGCCTGCTTCAGCGACGGCGCGGCGACGACCTCCTCGAAGACGATCGTGCGCAGCAGCACGCCGCAGATCATCCGCGCCGCCTCGGCGGCGGAGACGCTGTTGCCCTGGCTCATCTCGGTCCTCTCCGGTGCGGGCGCAAGCGTACCACGCGCGGCGCGCGCTCCCCGTCCGCGGCGCGCCGGCGTTCCCGCGCGGACGCTCAGAGCAGCGCGAGGCGGAACGGCATGGCGAAGGAGATCGGTCCGGGCGGCAGCGCCGCGGCGCGCGCCAGCGCCGCAGCGCCGAGGACGGCGATCTTCTTCTCCAGTTCCTCGCGCGAGGCGAAGGCCTGCGGCACGACGGCCGTCTCGGAACGGCGCGGCCGCGCCGCGTCGAGCGCGGCCCCGCCGGACGCGACCTTCTCCGCCTCGCCGGTGAACGCGGCCCACGGCGAACCGGCGTCGTGGTCGATCACCACGACGTCGGGGGCGAGGGAGCGCGCCTTGCGCAGCGCCGCCGCCGGATCGGGCATCTCGTGCAGGCAGAACTCGAGCAGGACGACGTCGGCGGCTTCGTCCCACGACATGAAGTCGGCGACGCGCGCCTCCAGCCGGTCGTCGAGTCCCTTCGCCCGCGCCGCGTCGGCCAGACGGCGGACCGCCGCCTCGTCCACGTCGATCGCCGTGATTCGCGCCGCGCCGCGGGCGGCGTCCACCAACTGACCGCCCCCCGCGCCGACGTGCAGGACCGTCTTCCCCGCGAAGTCGTAGAACGCCGCCGCGCGGGCCTTGATCGCCTCCATGTCGGCCGCCATTCGCGCTCCCTCCGCCCTCCGCCGCGCGTATGTTTTCCGCGCCAAGGAGGACCGTCGCATGAACACGTTCCGTCTCGTCGCTTCCGTCGCCGCGTCCGCCGTCTTCGCCGTCGCCTTCGCGGCCGCGCCGAGCCCGACGGCAGTCTACGGCTCGGGAAAGAACGTCTTCAAGCTCGCCACCGGCAGCCCGGGAGAGCTCGGCCTGCTCAAGGGGCTGGGCGAGGCGTTCGCCGCCAAGGGGGACGCGCAGCTCGTCTGGATCAAGGCCGGCACCGGCGAGGCGCTCGACCTGCTCAAGAAGCGCGAAGTGGACATGGCGATGGTCCACGCGCCGAAGGGGGAGAAGCAGGCGCTCGCCGAAGGGTGGGCCGCGTCGCGCACGCTGATCGGCTCGAACGAGTTCTTCGTCGTCGGCCCGGCGGCCGACCCGGCGAAGATCGCCGCGGCGAAGAGCGGGGCCGAGGCGTTCCGGCTGATCGCGGCGGCGAAGGCGAAGTGCTTCTCGCGCGGCGACAACTCGGGCACGCACCAGAAGGAGATGCAGATCTGGAAGAGCGCCGGGATCGAGCCGGCGGGGGACTGGTACGTCGTCACGAAGGACTTCATGAGCGCGACGCTGCGCCGCGCCGACGCCGAGGGCGGCTACTTCATGACCGACAGCAGCACGTGGGTCGCCGAAGAGAAGAACGTGCCGAAGCTCAAGGTGCTCTTCCGCGGCGACAAGGCGCTGGTCAACACCTACCACGCGCTCGTCGCGCCGGCGGGGGCGACGCCGGGCGCGGCGACGGCCGCGGCGTTCGCCGCCTTCGTCGCCGGTCCGGAGGGGCAGGCGATCATCCGCGCGTACGGCAAGGACAAGTACGGCCGCGCGCTCTACGACGACGCGGCCTACGCGGCGAAGTACGCCGACTGAACGGTCCGAGGCGCGGCGGCGCGCTTGCGCGTCCGGCGCGGGGCCGTATGTTCGGTCCCGGCGGGCGGCGCGCCGCCGCGCCGCGGAAAGGAAGAACGCCGATGCTCGACTTCACCTTCCAGAACCCCGTCAAGATCATCTTCGGCGCCGGCCGGATCGCGGAGATCGACGCCGAGATTCCGCGGGACGCCCGCGTCCTCGTCGTCTACGGCGGCGGGAGCGTCCGCAGGAACGGCGCTCTGGACGAGGCGAAGGCCGCGCTCGGCGGGCGCTTCGCGCTCGAGTTCGGCGGCGTCGAGCCGAACCCGGCGTACGAGACGCTGATGCGGGCGGCCGAGCTGGTCCGCGCCGAGCGGATCGACTTCCTGCTCGCGGTCGGCGGCGGCTCGGTGATCGACGGGACGAAGTTCGTCGCCGCCGCGGCGCACTTCGACGGCGAGCCGTGGGACATCCTCGCCAAGGAGGCGCCGGTGCGCCGCGCCGTGCCGTTCGGCGTGGTGCTGACCCTCCCCGCCACCGGCTCGGAGATGAACTCCGGCGCGGTCGTCACGCGGCGCGGGACGCAGGACAAGCTGGTCTTCGGCAGCCCGCTCGTCTTCCCGCGCTTCGCGGCGCTCGATCCGACGAAGACCTTCACGCTGCCGCCGAACCAGACCGCGAACGGCGTCGTCGACGCCTTCGTGCACGTGATGGAGCAGTACCTGACCTACCCCGCGCGCGCCGCGGCGCAGGACCGCTTCTCCGAGGGGCTGCTGGCGACGCTGATCGAGGAGGGGCCGAAGGCGCTGGCCGAGCCGCGCGACTACGACGCCCGCGCCAACGTGATGTGGTGCGCGACGCTCGCCTTGAACGGCCTGATCGGCGCGGGGGTTCCGCAGGACTGGGCGACGCACATGCTCGGGCACGAGATCACCGCGCTCTACGGCGTGGACCACGCGCGGACCTTGGCGATCGTCCTTCCGGCGATGATGGAACGGCGGCGCGGGGCGAAGCGGGAGAAGCTGCTGCAGTACGGCGAGCGGGTCTGGGGGATCGCCCACGGGACGGAGGAGGAGCGGATCGACGAGGCGATCGCGAAGACGCGCGCCTTCTTCGAGCTGCTCGGCGTGCCGACGCGTCTCTCCGACTACGGGATCGGTCCCGACGCCGTCGATCGCCTCGTGGCCCAGCTCGAGCGCCACGGCCTGACGAAGCTCGGCGAGCGCAACGACGTCGATCCCCCGCTGGCCCGCCTCGTCTTCGAGACGGCCCTGTAGGCGGCCGGCGCGTCGCGATCGTCGCGTCCCCGCTCAGGAGTATTCCGCGCCCGCCGCCCGACGCGCCGCCGACGTTACGCGGGGCGTCGCTCCGTCGTCCCGACTCCCGCGTAGAAGCAGGACAGCGCGCGCTCCACCGCCTCCTCGAGCGGCTCGCGGCGCGCGTGGCGGTGGTGGTAGTAGAGCGACGTCTGCAGCGAGTCGAGCCAGAACTGCACGAGGAACTCGACCGGCGCCGGACGCACCGCGCCGCTCTCCGCCAGCCGCCGCACGATCGCCCGCAGCCGCGAGCGCTCCGACGAGTAGATCGGCGAAAGCTGCTCGGCGAACCGCGACTGGAACCCCCACTCGAACTGCACGCGCTCCTTGAGGTAGATCGGCAGGAAGACCGGCCGGTCGCGCAGCACGCGGAAGTACGCGGCGGCC
>JAJFTU010000146.1 GCA_021372775.1 bacterium
GATCCCGATCGGCATGTCGCGCTGCGGGTTGATCGTCTCCTCCGCCGCCGTCGAGACCGCGTCGAAGCCGACGTACGCGAGGAAGACGATCGCCGCCGAGGTCATCACGCCGGAGAAGCCGAACGGCATGAACGGCTTCCACTTCGCCGGATCGACGTGCCCGCCGGCCAGCGCGATGAAGAAGACGATCACCGCCAGCTTCACGCCGACCATGATCAGGTTGAAGCGCGAGCTCTCCTTGATCCCGCGCACCAGGAGCGCGCTCAGCAGCAGCACGATCAGCGCCGCCGGCAGGTTGAAGACGCCGGGGTTCTTGTCCCACGGCGAGGCGCACCAGGTCTGCGGCAGGTCGATCCCGCCGACGCGCAGCATGTTCGCGAAGTACGACGACCAGCCGGTGGCCACGAGCACCGCCGCGACCATGTACTCGAGCAGCAGGTCCCAGCCGATGATCCAGGCCGGCAGCTCGCCCAAGGTGGCGTAGCCGTAGGTGTAGGCCGATCCTGACACTGGAATCATCGCCGCGAGCTCGGCGTAGCAGAGCGCGGAGCAGGCGCAGGCCGCGGCGGCGATGGCGAACGAGAGGATGATCCCCGGGCCGGCGTGCTTGGCCGCCTGCACGCCCGGCAGGACGAAGATCCCCACGCCGATGATGCAGCCGATTCCGAGCGCGACCAGGTCCCACGCGCCGAGCGTCTTGCGCAGCCGGTGGCCCGCTTCCGCGGTTTCGGCGAGCATGACGGCAAGCGGCTTGGTCCTCAACAGGCGCAGGCTCATCGGCTATCCTTTTTGATCGCGCCGGGCGTGGACGGGGGGGCGCGCCGCGGCAGTGGGACTATAACCAACGACCGAGGGCGGGATCAATGGCGGGAGACGGGCGATGATCGCGAGGGTGTTCGTATTCGCGGCGGCCGCGCTGGCGGCGGCGGCGCCCGCGCGCGCCGCGGCGCCGCGCTTCGCCGCGACCTGCCATCCCGCGGCCGCCGTGCTGCGCGAGCTCGCCGCCGGGCGCGCCGAGGTGACGACGCTGCTGCCCGCCGGCGCCTCGCCGCACACCTACGAGCCGCAGCCCTCCGACATCAAGAACGTCGCCGGGGCCAAGGCGCTCTTCTACGTCTCGTCGCCGCTCGACGGCTGGGCGACGCGGATCGGCGCCGCGAAGACGATCGAGATGATCCGCCTCGTGCCGCCCGCGCTGCGCCTCCGCAACCTCGAGGAGGAGGAAGGGCCCGGCGACGATCCGCACTTCTGGACCGACCCGTTGGTCGTCAAGGCGACGCTCCGCCCGCTGGCCGAAGAGCTGGCCAAGCTCGACCCGCCCGGCGCCGCGACTTACCGCGCCAACGCGGTCCGCTTCGCCGCGCGCCTCGACGCGCTCGACCGCGAAATGGCGGCGATCCTCGCCCCGGTCCGCGGCCGCGCGCTGCTCCTCTTCCACCCCTCGCTCCAGCACCTCGCCAAGCGCTACGGCCTGCCGATCGCCGGCGTCGTCGAGCCCTCGCCGGGGAAGGAGCCGACGCCGCGCTACCTGCAGAAGGTCCTGCGGATCGTCAAGGAGAAGCAGGTGCGCGCCGTCTTCGGCGAGCCGCAGCTTCCGCGCCGCGCGGTGGACGTCGTCGCCGAGGCGGCGGGGATCAAGAGCGGCCTCGTCGATCCGATGGGCGGCGTGCCGGGGCGGACGACCTACGAGGAACTGATGCTTTGGAACGCCCGCGCGCTGGCCGAGGCGCTGCGGTGAGCGCCCCCTCCGTCGAGGTCCGCGGCCTCACCGTCCGCTTCGGCGATTTCGAGGCGCTGCGCGAGGTGTCGTTCGCGCTCCCCGAGGACGGGAAGCTGGTGATCCTCGGCCCCAACGGCTCCGGCAAGTCGACGCTGCTGCGCGTGCTGCTCGGGCTCGTGGCGCCGACGGCGGGCGAGGCGCGCCTCTTCGGCCTCGCGCCGGAGGAGTTCCCGGCGCAGCAGATCGGCTACGTCCCGCAGGTCAAGACGCTCGACCGCAGCTTCCCCGCGCGGGCCCTCGATCTCGTCGCCAACGGCATCTCCCGCTCTTGGCCGGGGTTCTTCGGCGGCGGGGAGAAGCGCGCGGCGGAGGAGGCGCTGGAGCGGGTCGGCGCGGCGCACCTCGCCCGGCGCCCGCTGGGCCGTCTCTCCGGCGGCGAACTGCAGCGGGTCTACCTCGCGCGCGGCCTCGTGCGCCGGCCGCGCCTGATCGTCCTCGACGAGCCGGCGAGCGGCATCGACGCCGTCGGCGAGGCCGACATGTACCGCCTGCTCGACGTCTACCACGCCGAGACCGGCGCGGCGGAAGTGATGGTCACGCACGACTGGGAGGTCGCCTTCCACCACGCCAGCCACGTGCTGATCCTCTCCGGCGCGCAGGTCGCCTACGGCGCCCCGGCCGCGGCGATGAGCGCCGACGCGATGCGGCGCGCCTTCGGCCACGTCGGCCACGATCACGCGATGCGCGCCCACGACGAGGTCCACCGCCATGATTGAGGCGCTCCAGCTTCCGTTCATGCAGCGCGCCTTGGTCGCCGGGCTTCTCGTCGGCTTCCTCGGCAGCTACTTCGGCGTCTTCGTCGTCCAGCGCGGCCTGAGCTTCCTCGGCAGCGGCCTCGCCCACGCCGCGTTCGGCGGCGTCGCGCTCGGCCTGCTGCTCCGCGCCGAGCCGCTCTACGTCGCCGTCCCGTTCACGGTCCTCGTCGCGCTCGGCGTCTCCTGGCTGCGCGACCGGACGACGCTCGCCGCCGACACCGCGGTCGGGATCCTCTTCTCCGTCGCCGTCGCCCTCGGCCTCGTCTTCCTCTCGCTGCGCCGCGAGTACACCGCCGACGCGATGAACTACCTCTTCGGCTCGATCCTCGCCGTCTCGGCGGCCGACCTCTGGATCACGGCGGCGGTCGCCGTCGCCGCGCTCGCCGCGTGGCCGCTCTGGGGGAGCTGGGCCTTCGCCACGTTCGACCGCGAGCTGGCCCTCGCCGACCGCCTCGCCGTGCGCCGCCACGACTACGCGCTCTCCGTGCTGATCGCGGTGACGGTCGTCGTCGCGGTGAAGGTCGTCGGGATCGTGCTGATCTCCGCCTTCCTCGTCATCCCCGCCGCCGCGGCGCGCCTCGTCGCGCGCTCCTTCGCGGCGATGACCGTGATCTCCGTGGCGATCGGGATCGCCTGCGGGCAGGCCGGAGTGTGGGCGTCGTACTACCTCGACCTGCCGACCGGCGCGACGATCATCCTCGTCCAGGCGGTCGTCTTCTTCGGCGCCCTGGCCCTCTCCCGCCGGCGCTGACCGCGCCACGGCGCCGCGGCGCCGTGCCCGCGGCGGAATGGCCGCAATCACCGTTTTCCGACCATTCCGAGCGCGTTCCGGCATGTCGCGCCGACGGTCGCGACGATTGTCTTGCCGCGGCCGCCGACTCCCCGTACCACGTTCCGTTGTCGGCGTCGTCGGGACGCGCGCCGCCGGACTTCCTGCACCAACATCGCGACGCCGGGTCAGCGCTGGGCGCCCGCCGGCGTCGAGGAGGGCACGGCATGCCGGACACAATCCTCGCGCGAAACCTCCACACGACGCTGCACAACGCCGTCTACGGCAACAACACGATGAACCGCGGCAAGTTCTTCGCGATGACGCGCCCGGGGCTGCCGATCGACGTCGAGACGAACGAGAACGATCCGACCTCGCTCTACATGCAGTCGAACATCCTCGACCGGATCATCGACGTCTGCTACATCGCCAGGCCCAAGGGGGGCACGGTCAGCGCGACCTACGCCGAGTGGCTCGACAACACCCTCGTCCCGAACGCGACGCTCGACGACGCCGCGCGGCTCCGGCTGCAGCGGCTCGAAAACCGCCTCGCCGAAATCCAGCCGACCTACAACAACCACCGCCGCAACTACGAGCGGGCCCGGCGCGCCTACAAGATGGAGAACAACAAGCCGCCGGGGATCCGCAACGAGGCGCGCGTCGCCGCGCTGCTCGCCGACTGCGCCTCGACGCTCGAGGACTGGAACACCACCGGACGGCGGATGGAGTACGAGAACATCGCCGCCCAGACGCGGATCCTCGGCGTCGCCGACACCGCGCGCACGATGCAGCGCCTCAACGCCAACTTCAACGCGCTGCGGCGCCCGGCCCCGACGCCGGGCACCGGCACCTTCGTGCCGACGCTGCTCAACCCGGCGGTGAACCACTGGAACAACGAGAACTGGACCAAGATCCGCCTCGACGTCAACGACACCGACCTTCCGTCCGAGGCGACGGAGATCAACTGGAACGGCGGGACGGAGCTGAACAACGGCCTCTGGAGCGTCGGCGGCGCGATCGCCGGCGGCGAGACGCAGAACAACGTGGACTCCAACACCTCGCGCGCGACGATCGAGATGGAGCTGCTCCGCGTCGGCGTCGAGCGCGACTGGCTGAACATGGAGGTCCTCACCTCCGGCGTCTGGGCGTGGCGGAACACCCACCCCAACGAGGCGCTCTCGGCCGGGTACGACCCGACCACCCATCCGCCGCGCGCCCCGCATCCGCGCTCGCTGATGCCGATCATCGGCGTCGAGATCCTCGTCGCGCGCAACATCCGCCTCAACGCCAACTTCACGCGCGACCGGATCGACGAGGTCAACAAGCTGCGCGATACGCGCGTCGCCTGCGGCTGGGGCCCGTTCTCGATCACCGGCAACTACCGCACGACCTCCCGCGAGAAGCAGGTCTCCTCGCGCGAGGACAACAACGTGATCGTCGTCGAGACGCCGCAGATCGTCGGCTTCCTCTGCCGGATCATGCCGACGCTGCCCAACCCCGACCTCTCGCTCCCGTGGCCGGAGAAGCCGCGGGCCGTCGTGGACGATCCGAACTACGCCGCCATGGTCGCCGAGGCGAACGCGATGGAGTCGGCCCGCCTGCGCGCGGAGCTCCAGCTCGCCGAGGAACGCCGCGCGATCATGGACATGGCGCGCAACGCGCGGATCGACGCCGTGGAGCGTTCGCGGCAGGCGTTCCGCGCCAACCTCGAAGAGGAACTGCGCACCGCGATGATCGCCGGCGCGACGACGACCGAAACGCGCCGGTCCATCCCGGTTACGCCGACGGAAGCGGAGCGCGGCCGCCGGGCCGGCATGCCCGGAGCCACGCCCGAGCACTGATCCTCCACCTTCGCGCGGCGGGGTCCGGTGTCCCCCGCCGCGCGCCTTTTTTCCCCCCACGCCCGCTCGACGCCCGCGCCGCTCGCCCTCTTCTCCTCGCTCGCGCTCGAAGCCCGCGCCGCGCGCCCTCTTCTCCGCGCTCGCGCT
>JAJFTU010000147.1 GCA_021372775.1 bacterium
CGCGACGGCCCCCACGCGAACTGCACGTGCCGCTTCTTGAAGACCATCCGCCGCGGCGCGCCCGGAACGACGTCCTCGCGCCGCACCCACCAGACGTCGTCGCCCGACGGATCGACGAGCTTGAACTCGAGCGTGTTCGACGGCCCCGCGCCGCGCAGCGTGAAGGAGAAGACGTAGTTCGCGGGAAGGTCGAGCGGCAGCGGGCGCCGCGCCGCGGCGTAGCCCCCCTTGCCGCGGAAGTCGAAGTCGAGGCAGATCTCGCCCGGCGCGCCGGCCGCGAGGCGCAGCGCGACGCCGTCGGCCGGCGCCGCGCGCCACGCCGCCGGGTCGGCGAACGCGGCGGGCGACGGAATCGTCTGCGCCGCGGCCGACGAACCCGCGGCGCCGAGAGCGATCAGGGCCGCGGCGAACGAGCCGGCGGCGCCGGAGAGAGCCAGAGCCGCGGCGCCGCGAAGCGCGGCCGCCGCACGCACGGCGAGAGGACGCGGCCGCGTCATTCCTTGACGCTGCCCATCATGATCCCCGCGATGTAGTGCCGCTGCAGCGCGAGGAAGACGATCAGCACCGGCGCGATCGTCAGCACCGAGCCGGCCATCATCAGCTCCGTGTCCTGCGCGTGCTCGCCGACGAGGTTCGCCAGCGCCACCGGCAGCGTGTAGCGCCGGTCGTCGGTCAGCACGACCAGCGGCCACATGAAGTCGTTCCACGCGCCGAGGAAGGTGAAGATCGCCAGCGTCGCCAGCACCGGCCGGCAAAGCGGCAGGACGATCCGCCGGTAGATCCACCACTCGCTCGCCCCGTCCACCCGCGCCGCGTCGAGCAGCTCGTCGGGGATCCCGCGCGCGAACTGCCGGATGAGGAAAATGCCGAAGACGCTGGCCAGCGACGGCACGAGCACGCCGGCCCAGGTGTTGACCAGCCCCATCGAGCGCAGCAGCAGGAAGAGCGGCAGCATCGAGACCTGCCCGGGAATGACCATCGTCGCCACGAGCCCTTGGAAGATCCTGTCCCGCCCGGCGAAGCGCAGCTTGGCGAACGCGTACCCCGCGAGCGAGTTGAAGAAGAGCGAGAGGAGCGTCGCGCCGACGGCGATCGCCGCGCTGTTGAGCAGGCAGCGGCCGAGGTCCAGCCGCTCGAACAGCGCGCGGTAGTGCTGGAGCGTCGGCTGCGACGGCAGCAGCCGCGGCGGGTAGGTGTTCGCCTCACCCGCCGGCATCAGCGAGGCCGAGACCATCCAGAAGAGCGGGAAGGCGACGACCACCGCGCCGAGGACCAGCGCGGCGAGGAGCAGCAGGCGCGCGAGGCGGCGGTTCACTTGCCCGCCTCCCGCCGCAGCCGGAACTGCAGCGCCGAGGCCAGCAGGATGATCGCGAAGAGGGCGAAGGCGATCGCCGCGGCGTAGCCCATGTTCCACCAGCGGAACCCCTGCTTGTACATCAGCAGCGCCACGCTGAGGGTGCGGTTGAGCGGGCCGCCGCCGCCGGTCATCACGTACGGCTCGGCGAAGAGCTGGAAGTAGCCGATCGTCGTCGTCACGCCGACGAAGAGGAAGGTCGGGGCGAGGAGCGGCAGCGTGATCCGGCGGAACTGCGTCCACGCCCCCGCGCCGTCGATCCGCGCCGCCTCGTAGAGCGACTCCGGGACGTCGTTGAGGCCGGCGACGAAGATGATCATGTTGTAGCCGAAGTTCTTCCACGCGGCCATCAGCACGATCGCCGGCATCGCCCAATGCGGATCGCCCAGCCAGTCGATCGGGGCGACGCCGAAGAGGCCGAGCGCCGCGTTGAGGAAGCCGAAGCGCGGGTGGTAGAGGTAGCGCCAGACCGCGGCGACGGCGACGAGCGTCGTCACCACCGGCGCGAAGTAGATCGTGCGGAAGAGCCCCTTGAAGCGGGCCAGCCGCGCGTTGACCAGCAGCGCCGCGCCGAGGGAGAGCGAGACGGAGAGCGGCCCGCCGACGACCACGAAGAAGAGGGTGTTGCCGAGCGCCTTCCAGAAGAGCGGGTCGCCGAGCAGCCGCAGGTAGTTGCCGAAGCCGACGAAGCGCGCGGTGCCCGGGTCGCCGACGGCGTAGATGTCGAAGTCGGTGAAGCTCAGGACGAGCGCGGCGAGGACCGGCAGCAGGAAGAAGACGGCGAGCGCGGCCAGCGCCGGCGCCGAGAAGAGCTTCCCCGCGAGCGCCTCCGCCCCGCGCCCCCGCGCGACAATCGTCCCGCGCCCGCTCACTTCGTCCCCCGGGCCGCGCGGCGGTCGAGGAGCAGCCGCCGCTTCTCGAGCGCGCGGTCCACGTCGCGGTCGAGCGCGCGCAGCGCCTCGTCGAGCGTCGCCGCGCCGCGCACCGCGGTCTCGAGCCGCTCGGCGACCATCGCCGCGATCTGCTCCCACTCCGGCGTCTGCGGCGTCCGGCGCACGGCGCCGAGCTGCGTCCAGAAGGCGCGCGCCCGCTCGTCCTCGTCGAGCCGCGCCAGCTTCCACGCCGCGGCGCGCGGCGGCAGGTCGCCGGAGAGCGCGTAGAAGCGCGCCTCGACCTCCGGCG
Organism: bacterium; assembly: GCA_021372775.1. NCBI lineage: Bacteria > bacterium. The sequence continues at coordinate 2,537 of JAJFTU010000147.1, forward strand.
ACGAGAGGAACTCCAGCAGGCGGAACGCGTCGTCGCGGTTCGCCGCGCCGCGGAAGACGACGAGCGTCGCGCCGCCGGCGAGCGACGCGCCGGGGAACGGCTTGCCGTCCGGCGCCGGAAGCGGCGCCGTCGCCCACGCGTCCTGCAGCTCGGGCGGCAGCCGCCGGCGGAACTCGCCGAGGTTCCACGGGCCGGAGACGTAGAACGCGAACTCCCCCGCCGCGAACTGCTGGTAGAGGTTCGCGACCTGCGTGTTCGTCTGCCCCGGCGCCAGCCCCTCGTCGAAGATCTTCAGGTAGAACTCCGCCGCGCGGCGGAACTCCGGCGCGGAGAAGGCGCCGCGGCGGCCGCCGTCGGCGAGCAGCGTCGAGCCCTGCTGGAAGCCGAGGATCACCGGCTGCGCCCACTCGTCGAGCGGCAGCAGGATCGCCGTCCGCTGCGCGCCGCCGAGGCGCTTCACCGCGCGCAGCTCGTCCAGCAGCCCGCTCCAGGTCGTCGGCGGCGCGGCGAAGCCGGCCTTGGCCAGGATGTCGCGGCGATAGAAGAGGACGCGCGTGTCCACGTACCACGGCACGCCCCACGTCGTCCCGTCCATCACGTTGGCGTCCCAGACGCCGCCGAAGAAGTCCTTGCGGTCGATCGTCGAGCGGGCGAGCCGCGCGTCGAGCGGCTCGAGCGCGTCGAGCGCGACGAACTCCGGCACCCAGGTGTTGCCGATCTGGGCGACGTCCGGCGTGCTGCGGCCGACGAACGCCGTGAGCAGCTTCTCGTGCGCCGCGGTCCAGGGGATCTGCTGCACCCGCAGCTTGAGGTCCGGGTTGAGGCGCTCGAACTCCGGCGCGAGCTCGCGCACGACCTCCCCCTCGCGCCCCAGCGCCCAGAAGACGACGGTGCGCCGGCCGTCGCCGGCGCCGCCGCCGCACGAAGCGCAGGCGAGCGCGAGCGCGAGCGCCGCGAGGGGACGGAGGGTCACGGCGCCGCGTCCAGCCAGCCGCCCGAGAAGCCGGCGCGCCGCAGGCCGGCCACGATGTAGGCGTCGCGCCGGCAAAGGCTCCAGAGCAGCCCGGAGCGGTGGTTCTCGATCATCGCGACGATCGGCCCCTGGTCGATGCCGAGGTAGTCGGTGTCGAACCAGCCGACGCCGGCGACGTAACGCCCCATCGCCGGCGGGTCGGCCGGGCCGTAGGTCAGGTTGAAGGCGTCCACGAAGCCGTAGCGCGTGAAGGCGCCCGCCGTGCCGCGCCGCACCATCGAGCGCAGCGCGGGGAGGACGATCTCCGGCGCGAACGGCAGCGAGCCGGCGGCCGCGGTCGGCGCGATCGTGCCGTCGTCGCGCAGCTCGTTGGCCGCCGCGGCGCGCGCGCCGTAGGTCATGAAGCTGCGGACGTTCCCGTCCACGTCGGGGTGGGCGCCGTCGTTCGGGCCGTCGCAGGCGGTGAGCCCCCAGAGGTCGGCCCCGTATCCCTTGAAGTTCCCGGGGTTGGCGATCGCGTAGGCGCGCTGCGAGTAGACGGCGCGGCGCGAGTTCTCGAAGTAGTCGATCCCCTTCCCCTGCATGTAGCCGTCGCGGATCCCGCGGAAGTCGACGAAGACGTGCGAGTACTGGTGGCCGAAGAGCGGGCCGAAGTTGACCATCTCGTAGCCTTGGAAGGGCGCCCAGTCGTACGTCGCGGTGTAGGTCGTCCACGCGTCGCCGGCGATCGCGTGCGTCGGCGAGCCGAGGGCGAGGATGTAGAGGATCATCCCCTCGTTGTACCCCTTCCAGTCGAGCGGGTGGAACCCGTTCTCCGGCGTCCAGCCCATCGAGATGAGCGGCGGGCGCGGACGCGCCCAGCCCCACTCGACGCGTCCGTAGAGCGCGTCGGCCGCGACGCCGATCGCCCGCTCGTCGGCGGCGTCGCCGTCGAAGTACTCCTTCGCCGCCAGCGCGCCGGCCACGAGCAGCGCGGTGTCGATCGTCGAGAGCTCGACGTCGGAGGCGAAGCGCGTGCCGTCCGAGAACTTGAGGAAGTGGTAGAAGAACCCCTTGTAGCCGGCGACCCCCGTGGACTGCGGCCCCTGCGGCAGGTTCAGCAGGTACTCCAGCGTCGTGCGGGTCCGCGCGGCGGCCGCGGCGCGCGTCACGTAGCCGCGCTCCGCGCCGATCGTGTAGGAGGCGAGGCCGAAGCCGATCGCGGCGACGCTGCTGAAGTTGCGCGTCGGCCAGCGGTCCGGCACGAGCCCCGTGGCCGGGTCGGCCGTATCCCAAAACCATTGGAAGGTCCGCGCCTCGAGCGCCTCGAGCAGCGGGTCGAGCCGCGCGGCGCGCGGCAGCGGCGCGCGCGGCGAGGCGGCGGGATTGGCGCGGCGCGGCGATTCCGCGGCCGCGGCGGAGTCGCCCGCGGGACGCGTCGCCGACAGCGGAAGGCGGCAGTCGCCGGCCGCGACGAGCGCGAGCGCGGCGAGGACGACGGCGACGACGGAGAGACGGCCGGGCGGGCGGCGTCCGCGGCGCGCGGCGGCGTCCGTGCCGACGTCGTCCGGCGCCGATTCCGCCGCGGCGCGCCCGGACGCGGCGTGCCTTGCGTCCATGCGGGCCTCCTTCGAACGACTATGCGCCGGACGGGCGGCGGCGGTCCAGAGGGACCGGCCGCCGCCCGCGGCGTCGAGACTACTAATGGACGATCAAGCGATCAGAAGTGGTAGTTCATGCCGACCTGGATCCGGCGCGGGTTGAGCTGGCAGGTCCCCTTGCCGAAGTCGGGGCCCGTCACGCCGCCCGGCTGGATCAGGCTCTGGTCCCAGCCGAAGCAGGAGTCGTTGCGGAAGTTGAAGATGTTCACGCCCTCGACCATCAGGCCGACGCGCTGTCCCTTCCCGAGCTCGAAGTCCTTCTCGAGGCGCATGTCCATGCTGCGGTAGGCCCACCAGTCGCCGGGGAGGATGAAGCTGTGCTTCTGCGGACGCCCTTCGTTCCAGGCGTTGCGGAAGTGGTCCCAGCCCTGCGACGCGTCGTAGATCGTGTGCGGCGTGCCCGAGCCGAGGGTGATCAGCGTGCTGACCTTGAAGCCGTAGGGCAGGCCGACGATCCCGCTCATCACGAGGCGGTGCCGCTCGTCGTCGTCGCCGGGGTAGAAGTAGAGGCTGTCCGGCGAGGCGTAGTCGAAGGCGCTGAACAGGTCGCCGCCGTTCTTCTCCGACTTGGAGAGGGTGTAGGCGGCGGAGAAGCCCCACTTGTCCTTGGCGGTGTAGGGCTTTTCCCACGTCATGTAGGCCGCCTTGTACTTCGTCTGCTTCGCGTCGCTGCTGATGAAGACGTTGGAGTAGTCGGCGGTGCCGGCGCAGCCGCTGATCCCGAGGACCCGCGTGGCGCAGAAGTAGGTGAGGAGGTTCTTGCTGTCCACCTTGGAGACCGACAGCGCGCCGATCCACTGGCCGAACGTGCGGCGCACGCCCAGGCTCCACTGATCGGACTGCGGCGGCTTGGTGTTGTTGTCCACGAGGTAGAGCTCCGGCTTGCCGTAGCCCTGCGCGATCAGCGTCTGGAGGCCGGCCTTGGAGAGGTAGGAGTCCTGCCACGGGATGCGGCCCGCCTCGCCGGTCGTCGTGAAGTTGAAGGTCAGCGTCTGGTAGTTGAGGCGGTACTTCTCGTCGAGCAGGTCGTTGTAGAGCTGGCGGTCGAAGTAGCGGCCGTAGCCGCCGAAGACCACCGTCTTGCCGTCGCCGGCGACGTCCCAGGAGAAGCCGAGCCGGGGCTGGATCATCCCCTTGTAGGCCGGGCGCTGGCCGCCGTCGGTGAAGTAGGCGTCGGGGAGGTTGATCCCGGAGTTGATCAGGTTCTGGCGGACGCCGGCCGGGGTCACGTAGTTGTTGTTCAGCATGTCCGTCTCGTAGTCCCAGCGCAGGCCGAGGTTGATCTCGAGCTGCTGCACCGGGCGCCAGTCGTCCTGGACGAACACGCCGTACTCGTTGTTGCTCTCGGAGAGGTCGGGGTTGCCGTAGCCGAACTGGGCCTGGTACGGGATCGCGTACCGCTCTTCGCCCGTGGCCAGCGGCTTCCAGCTCTGGTAGTGGAACAGCGGGTTGTTGAACAGTTCCTTCATGATGTCGTAGCGGGCGAAGCCGGCCGTCGCGCCGACCTTGACCGCGTGCTCGCCGTGCCAGGTGAAGAGGTGCGACAGGTCGTCGCGCAGCACGAAGCGGTCCTGCTTGAAGTCCTGCTGCGAGTCCTTGCCGCCGACGCGGAAGAAGAAGTCGCCCTCGTAGACCTTGCCGATCGTGTCCGGGTTCAGCTCGGTCGGGTTCCACTCGTAGCGCTGGAAGTTGGCCTGCGCCTCGTTGACCCACTTGCCGAGCAGCCAGCGGTGGCTGAGGTTGAGGGTCGTGACGTCGACGCGGAAGTCCTCGGCCGCCTCGTAGGCGGTCGTCGTGCCGAAGCCGCGCGTCTCGCGGTCGCGCCGGACGTTGACGGTGAAGTCGAGCGTCTGGTTGGCGGCCGGCTGGTAGGACAGCTTGCCGAAGAACAGCTTGGCGCGGAACGGGCTGTTGAAGTTCCCGTCGTACTGCTCGAGCTGCGGGCGCAGCCACGTCGGGACGTTGGCGTTGGCGGCGAGGAAGACCGGGTACTCGCGGTCCTGGTCGTTCTGCTCGTACGAGACGAACAGGTGCAGCTTGTCCTTGATCAGCGGGCCGCCGGCGCTCACGCCGCCCTGCCAGCGCTTGTAGTCCTGCTTCGGCTCGCCGCGGTCCGCGCTGAAGCGGTCCTGCGAGACGAGGCCGTTCGGCTGGTACTGGGCGAAGCGGTCGCCCGACCACTCGTTGCCGCCGGTCTTGGTCACGGCGGTGATGATCGCCGAGGCCGCCTTGTCGTACTCGGCCTTGAAGTTGCTGGTCAGGACGCGGAACTCCTGCACGGCGTTCTGCGGGAACGGATTGCCGCGGCTGGAATCCTGGCCGACGACGCCGCCCTGCAGCACGTCGTTCTTGAAGCTCACGCCGTCGATGAAGACGTTCCCCTGCCGGGCGCTCTGGCCGTTGGCGCGGAACTCGAGGTTGCCGTCGGAAGTGTTGGAGACGCGCACGCCGGGGGCGAGGGCCGCGAAGTTGAGGAAGTTGCGCTCGTTCTGCGGCAGCGCCTCCATCTGCTCCGGGGTGACGTTCGTCGCGATTTCCGGCGTCCGGACCTCGACGACGCGGCGGCCGATCACGGTGACGTTCTCGACCTTCAGCTCTTCCGGCGAGAGCTTGAACTGGATCGACGCGACCTGCCCGACGAGGAGCTGCAGCGTCCTCGCCAGCGGGTGGTACGTCGTCAGCGACACCTTGACGTCGTAGACGCCCGGGGCGAGGCCGGCGATGCGGAAGCCGCCGTCGGCCCCCGTGACGTCGCTGTAGGTGAAGCCGGTGTCCTTGTTCAGCGCCTCGACCGTCGCTCCGGCGGCGGGGGCGCCCTTCTCGTCCACGACCAGTCCGCGGACCGTCGCGGTGGCCGTCTGCGCCCAGACCAGCGGCGCCGCCCAAAGGAGCGTCGCCAGCACGGCCAGCCAGAGCGCCGAGCGTCTCTTCGTGCTCTCGTGGTTCATCGTGTCCTCCCTGTTCCCCTGGCTGGCCACGCTCCGGCGCGGCGCCGGAACGCGGCTCTCGGGCGGGCCCGGGGTATCACGCCCGTCCGCTTCCCGTCCTTCCGTCCGCGTCGTCGGTGGAGCGCCGGATCACCAGTTCGGTGGGGAGCGTCTCCCTCCGGCGAACGCGGTCTTGATTGCCGCCCAAGAGCCCGCACAGCCGCTCCATCGCCCGCTGGCCGAGCGCGTCGATCGACACGCGGACCGTGGTGAGCGAGGGAGCGATGTAGCGGGCGAGGCGGATGTCGTCGAAGCCGCCGACGGCGATCTCGCGCGGGATCTCGACGTCGGCGTCCTGCAGCGCGGCGAGCGCGCCGATGGCCATCGAGTCGTTGCCGGCGAAGATCGCGTCGGGGCGGTTCTTCATCTCCAGCGCCGTCTGCGCGGCGACGAAGCCGGACTCCTCGCCGAAGTCGCCGGGAAGCACGAGCGACGGCTCGTGCCGGATCCCGGCCGCGGCGAGCGCGTCCCGGTGGCCGCGCAGGCGCTCGGCGGAGTCGAAGTTGCGCGGCGGGCCGGCGACGAAGGCGATCCGGCGGCGGCCCTGCTCGATCAGGTGCTCGGTCATCGCCCGCGCGCCGCCGTAGTTGTCCACGACCAGCGAGTCGTAGGCCCCTTCGGCGGCGCCGATCAGCACGACCGGCACCGTGTCGGGCACCGAGCGGCGCAGCGTCTCGTTCGGCGCGTCGGGCAGGTCGACGATCAGCCCGTCCACGCGGCCGCGCGTCGCGGCGACCGAGGCCGCGAAGTCGCGGCGGTCCGTGTTGGAGCTGGAGACGATGAGGTGCAGGCCGTGGGCCCGCGCCGCGCGGTCGATGCCGCGGATCAGCTCGGAGAAGAACTCGCCGTGGAGGTCCGGCAGCAGCACGCCGACCGCGCCGCTGCGGCGGCGGATCAGGCTCCGCGCCCCCTCGTGGGGCACGTACTGCAGCTCCTCGACCGCGGCGCGGATCCGCTTGCCGGCGTCGCCGCTGACCGGCGCGGCGCCGGTCAGGAAGCGCGAGACCGTGGCGATCGAAACCCCCGCGCGGTCCGCGACCTGCTTGATCGTCGTGGCCATTCAGTCTCCCTGTCGTTCCGTCCCGTTTCGGCTAGAAGCGGACGCGCACCGCGTGGCGCGTTCCCGGCGCGGGCGTCTCCGCGAGGAGCGCGCCCGCGAGCGGACGTCCGTCGTAAGTCGCTTCGGGCGCGGCGAGGCCGGCCCGTTCGATCTCGATCTCCAGCAGCGCGCCGCGGTAGGGGCGGACGACGCGCGCGCGGTCCCACCGCGGCGGCAGGCAGGGGTCGAAGCGCAGGCCGCCCCACTCCGGGCGGACGCCGACGACCCACTCCGCGACGACGCGGTGCAGCCACGCGGCGGAGCCGGTGTACCAAGTCCAGCCGCCGCGCGTGTGGTGCGGCGAGGCCGGCCCGTCCACGTTGCCGGGGAGCACGTACGGCTCGGCCCAGTAGCGGTCCGGGTCCTTGCGCGTCGGGTCGATCGCCTCGAGCAGCTTCGCGACGAGCGGCGCGTTCTTCGTCTTCGCCGCGGCGGCGATCGCCCAGGTCGCGGCGTGGGTGTAGACGCCGCCGTTCTCGCGCAGGCCGGCCGCGTAGCGGGTGATGTAGCCGATCGCCGGATCCGGCTCGTCGTAGGCGGGCGCGAGGAGCAGCGCCCCCGACTCGTCCACGAGGTGTTCCTCGACCGCGGCCATCGCCCGCGCCGCGCGGTCGGCGGGGGCGACGTCGTTGAGCACCGCCCAGACCTGCGCGTTGAGGTAGATCTTGCCGACGCGGTTCTTCGAGGAGCCGAACGGCGTCCCGTCGTCGAGCGTGCCGCGCAGGTACCACGCGCCGTCCCAGCCGTGGCGGTTGACCGCCTCGGCGTAGGCGTCGCGCTTCGTCTCCAGCGCCGCGGCGCCGGCCGCGTCGCCGGCGCGCCGCAGGACCTCGGCCCAGTCGCGCAGGATCCCGACGAGGAACTCGGCCAGCCAGACCGACTCGCCGCGCTCGGCGAGGCCGCAGGCGGAGAGGCCGTCGTTCCAGTCGCCGCCGCCGATGTACGGCAGGCCGCGCGGGCTCGTGCGGCGGAAGGCGCGCTCGAAGGCGCGGCGCACGTGCTCGCGCAGCGGCGCCGGCCGCGGGTCGTCGAGGAACGGGGCCTCGTCGTCGAGGATCGAGAGGTCGCCGGTTTCCTTGACGTAGTTGGCGGCGACGAACGACATCCAGAGCAGGTCGTCCGTCATCTTGGTGACGTGCCCCTGCTCGGTCAGCGGGTGCCACCAGTGGTAGACCGAGCCGTCGGCGAACTGGTGCGCGGCGTGCAGCCGGAGCTGCGCGCGGCAGCGCGCCGGGTCGATCGTCAGGTAGACCTGCGAGTCCTGGAGCTGGTCGCGGAAGCCGAAGGCGCCGCTCTGCTGGTAGTAGCCGCAGCGGCCCCAAAGGCGCGCGGAGATCGCCTGATAGCGGACCCAGTCGTTGGCGAGGGCGTCGAAGACCTCGTCCGGCGTCTCGATGCGGTGCGCGGCGAGCAGCGAGCGCCACGCGGCGCGCGCGTCGGCGAGCGCGCGTTCGACGACGCCCGCGTCGCGGTGCCCGTCGAGCAGCGATTCGGCCTCGGCGCGGTCCTTCCCGGCGGCGAGGGCGTAGACGACGACGCGCCGCTCCCCCGCGGCGAGCTCGAGCGGCGAGCGGAGCGCGGCGACCGCGTCCTCGTGCCGGCCGAAGCGCGGCGTCCACGATGCCTGGGCCAGCGCCTCCGGCGCGCGGAGCGAGCCGCAGCGGCCGAGGAACAGTCCCTTGTCCCCCTGCGCGTCGCGCACCGGCGCGGAGCAGCCGAAGGCGCAGACGTAGGGGAAGTCGGTGTTCCAGTGGCCGCGCTCGGCGTTCGGGACGTCCCACATCCGGTTGCGCGCGAAGACGGCGCCGCGCGAGGCGTCGTAGTCGGTCCCGAGGAAGAGCTTGTGGAACTCGCGCCGCGGCGCGGGGGAGACGCCGCAGCACCACTCGAGGAACGCGGTCAGCGCGAGGCGCCGCGCGCGGCCCGAGACGTTGACGAGCTCGACGCGCCAGAGCTCGACGGGAAGGACCGGGTGGACGAAGAGGGTCCACGCGGCCTCGATCCCGCGGGCCACGGTGCGGAACGTCGTGTAGCCGAAGCCGTGCCGGCAGGAGAACTCGTCCGTCGCGGCCCACGTCGGCGCCGGCGAGAGGGACCACAGGTCGCCGGACTCGTCGTCGCGCAGGTAGAGGAACTTCCCCGCGCAGTCCTCGGCGAACTCCTGGCGCCAGTTGGTGATCGTGCCGAGCTGGGAGTTGTCGATCCAGCTGAAGCCGGAGCCGGTCTGGCTCACGGCGAGCCCCATGCGCGGGTTGGCGATGATGTTGGCCCACGGGCGCGGCGTCTTCGGATCGAGGACGACGTACTCGCCCGCGGCGAGATCGAAACCGCCGTGGCGGTTGGCGGCCGCGAGGCCGCGCCGCGGGTCGGCGGAGGGATCGGCGGAGTGCGTGGCCATGAGCGTTCCTCGCGACAACGCGGTGTCGCATGAAAACGTTTACACGAATAACGCACTCTCGGAACCGGGTCAAGGGGCTGCCGGCCCTTTTTCGCCTCTTCGCGGGGCCGGCCTGACCGGTCCGTCGTTGACGGAAATCGGCGATGCGGCCGGAAATCGAAACGAAAGTCAGCCGCAACGCCATGCAAACGCTTTCATTACATCGTTGGCCGACGCGCCTTAGGCCGGAGACGATGCGACGGTTTCGGACGTTTCCGGACAGGCCGCCGCCGCGGGCCGCGCGGCGGCGCGGCCCGACGGGGAGACGGTCCTTACGGGGTCAGGGCTCCTCGAGCCCCTCGAGCGCGGAGGCCGGGGCGCCCGCCGCCGGCGGCGCGGCGTCCGTCGCCGGCGCCGCGTCGGCCGCCTCCCTCGCCGCCAGCCGCAGCGCGCTGTGCCGCCGGCTGTAGCCGAAGTAGACGAGGAAGCCGACGACCAGCCAGGCGAGGAGCCGCAGCCAGTTCTCCGCGGGGAGCGAGAACATCAGCAGCAGGCAGGTGGCGATGCCGAGGATCGGCGTCGCGGGGAAGAGCGGCGCGCGGAACGGCCGCTCGGCCTTGGGGTGCGTGCGCCGCATCACGAGCACCGCGGCGCAGACGATGACGAAGGCCAGGAGCGTGCCGATGTTGGCGAGGTCGGCGAGGATCTCCAGCGGCAGGAAGCCGCCCATCGCGGCGACGACGGCGCCGGTGAGGATCGTCGTCTTCCACGGCGTGCGGAACTTGGGGTGGACGGCGCCGAAGAACGACGGCGGGAGCAGACGGTCGCGGGCCATGGCGAGGAGCACGCGCGGCTGGCTGAGCATCATCACCAGCAGCACCGAGGTGATGCCGGCGAGGGCGCCGAGCGAGATCAGGAACTGGGCCCACGGCAGGCCCGCCTGGCGGAACGCCGCGGAGACCGGCGCGTGGACGTCGATCTGGCCGTAGGGGACCATCCCGGTGAGGACGACGGTCACGGCGATGTAGAGGACGGTGCAGATCAGGAGCGAGCTGATGATCCCGATCGGCACGTCGCGCTGCGGGCGGCGCGCCTCCTCGGCGTGGGTCGAGACCGAGTCGAAGCCGATGTACGAGAAGAAGATGATCGCCGCGCCGGCGAGCATCCCCAGCGGGTGGCCGTGCTCGTCGATCGGGCCGAACGGGAACTTGCCGAAGAAGGCGAAGCCGGCGTAGCCGTGCGGCGCGAAGGGGGCCCAGTTCTCCGGGCGAACGAGGAACGCCCCGACGACGACGACGAACAGCACGACGGCGAGCTTCAGGCCGACGACGGCGGCGTTGACGCTCGCGCTTTCGCGGATTCCCTTCACCAGCACCGCGGCGACGACGATCGTGATCAGGATCGCCGGCAGGTCGGCGTAGGCGCCGGTCGCCGCCGCGCCGCCGCCCCCGTAGGCGAACGGCGCGATCGAGAGCGACTTGGGGATCGCGAGGCCGAAGATGCCGATGAACTCCTGGAAGTAGTGCGACCAGCCGTGGGCGACGGTGGCCGAGGTCACGGTGTATTCGAGGACGAGGTCCCAGCCGATGATCCAGGCGAGGAGCTCGCCGAGCGTGGCGTAGGCGTAGGTGTAGGCCGAGCCGGCGACCGGGACCATCGAGGCGAACTCGGCGTAGCAGAGGGCGGCGAAGACGCAGGCGAGGCCGGAGACGACGAAGGACAGGATCAGCGCCGGGCCGGCCTTCTGCGCGCCGACGCCGGTGAGGACGAAGATCCCGGTGCCGATGATCGCGCCGACCCCGAGGCCGCTGAGCTGCACCGGCCCGAGGATCCGCCTCAGGCGGTCCTCCCCCTTGAGTTCGGCGAGCAGGACCTCGAGCGGCTTGCGGGCGAAGAGCGGCGACGGCATCGGGGGCTCCTCCCTTTTGCCGCGATCTTATCAAAGCCCGCCGCGTTTCTTGGGGGGCGATCGTCGCCGCCGCAATCATCGCCGCCCGGCGTGATTCGCGCGCACGCCTGCCGTTGAGGCGCTCAAAGGCAACCGGGTGCTGTGTTCAGGTCGGGCGGCAGGCGCGGTGGGATCTTGAGCGGGGCCTAGACAATCGTGGCGCGCCGGCCGCCCCTACGCGGGCGTCGTTATTTGGGGAGTTTGGCGCGTTCCTCTTCCGTGAGGCCGTCGATCGCCGACCGGGGCGCCGTCTCGCCGCGCACCTGCTGGCTGATCTTCATCGCGCAGAACTTCGGCCCGCACATCGAGCAGAACTCGGCGGTCTTGAAGGCGTCCGGCCCCAGCGTCGCGTCGTGGTACTCGCGCGCCCGGTCCGGGTCGAGCGCCAGCTCGAACTGCTTGTTCCAGTCGAAGGCGTAGCGGGCCCGCGACATCGCGTCGTCGCGGTCGCGCGCGCCGGGATGCCCCTTCGCCACGTCGGCCGCGTGGGCGGCGATCTTGTAGGCGATGATCCCGCGCCGCACGTCCTCGACCTCCGGCAGCCCAAGGTGCTCCTTCGGCGTGACGTAGCAGAGCAGGCTCGCGCCGTACCACGCCGCCATCGCCGCGCCGATCGCCGACGCCACCTCGTCGTACCCCGCGGCGATGTCGGTGACCAGCGGCCCGAGCACGTAGAACGGCGCCTCGCTGCAGAGCCGCTGCTGCCGCTCGACGTTCTCCTGAATGAGGTGCATCGGCACGTGCCCCGGCCCCTCGATCATCACCTGCACGTCCCGCTCCCAGGCGCGCTGGGTCAGCTCGGCCAGCACGTCCAGCTCCGCGTACTGCGCCGCGTCCGAGGCGTCGTGGAGGCTCCCCGGCCGCATCCCGTCGCCCAGCGAGAGCGTGACGTCGTGCTTCGCCGCGACGTCGAGGATCCGGTCGAAGCCGGTGTAGAACGGGTTCTGGCGGTGGTGCGCGACCATCCACGCGGCGAGGATCGAGCCGCCGCGCGAGACGATGCCGGTGAGCCGCTTGCCGGCGAGGTGGACGTGCTCGATCAGCGCGCCGGCGTGGATCGTCATGTAGTCCACGCCCTGCTCGGCCTGCTCCTCGATCACCTCGACCAGCAGGTCCTCGGTGAGGTCCTCGAGCTTCTTCACCCGCGCCAGGGCCTCGTAGATCGGCACGGTGCCGAGGGGGATCGTGCTGTGGTCGAGCAGCGCCCGGCGGATCGCCGGGATCTCGCCGCCCGTCGAGAGGTCCATGAAGAAGTCGGCGCCGTAGCGCTCGATCACGCGCAGCTTCGCCAGCTCGCCGTCGATGTCCGAGACGACGGCGGAGTTGCCGATGTTGGCGTTGATCTTGACGGTCGCGCGCTTCCCCGCCCCGGCCGGATCGAGCCGCCCGGCGATGTGCGCGCGGTTCGCCGGGATCACCATCCGCCCGTGCGCGACTTCGTCCCGCACGAGGTCGGTCGAGATGTTCTCGCGCTCGGCGACGCGCGCCATCTGCGGGGTCGTTTCTCCGCGGCGCGCCGCGGCCATTTGCGTCTGGGCGGTGTTCATCTTGTTTCTCCGGAGGGGTCGTTTGCGACCGTAAACCAGCGCCGCGGGGATGTCAAAGCAGGCGCTATACTCGCCCGCCCGCGCCGCTCCGCGCGCGCCGTTGGAGACGACTTCCGTGAACGACCGCACGCCGGAGGGGCGCGCCGAGCGCGTCGCCCGTTCGTTCGATTGGCTCGCCCGCTACGCCCCGCTGCTCGACGACGCCGCCGCCTTCCGCGCCGCGCTCGACGAGGCGCCGCCGGTGGACCTGTTCTGTCCTCCGGCGCGCCGCGGCGCCGACGCCGTCGCCGCCGGCCTCGAGGAGCGCGGCCTGCGCGTCCGCCGCTTCCCGTTCGCCCCGCATCATCTGCGGGTCGAGGGGGCGACCGGCGCCGGCACGTTCCCCGAGACGCTCTTCGGCTTCGCCTATCCGCAGGGCGTCTCGAGCGCGCTCGGCCCGCAGGCGCTCGCCCCGCGCGCCGGCGAGACGGTCCTCGATGTCTGCGCCGCGCCGGGCGGCAAGACGGCGCTGCTCGACGCGCTCGCCGGCGGCGGCGCGGCGATGATCGCCGGCGAGGGCTCGGGCGGCCGCACGGGGATGCTCGTGCAGACGCTCGCCCGCTGCGGCGCCGCCTCGACGGTCGTCGTGCATCAGGACGGCCAGGCGTTCCCGCTGGCGACGCTCTTCGACGTGATCCTGCTCGACGCGCCGTGCACCGGCGAGGGGACGTTCCGCGTGCCGTCGCCGCGCTACGAGCTGCGCGGCGCGGACGGCGTCGCGCAGGTCCCGCCGCTGCAGGGGCGCCTGCTGACCCGCGCGCTCAACTTGCTCGCCCCCGGCGGGCGTCTGGTCTACAGCACCTGCGCCTACGCGCCGGAAGAGAACGAGGCGGTGCTGACCGCCGCGCTCGCCGCGCGCGACGACGTGGAGATCGTCCCTCTTCCCGAGACGACGCCGGGGCTGCCGGGCGTGACGTCGTGGAACGGCGCCGCGTTCCGCCCGACCGTCGAGCGCGCGCGGCGGATCTTCCCGCACCACTTCGGCTCGTGGGGTTTCTTCGTCGCCCTGCTGCGCAAGGATCCGAACTCGACCCGCGTCGCGCGGCCGCGCCGCGCGCCGAACCGCGTCCCCGAGCCGCCGCGCGACGACCCGCAGGCCCGCGCGATCGCCGTCGAGCACCTGCGCGAGACGCTCGGCGTCGCGGAGGCGGACCTCGAGGGGGCGATGGTCCTCGGCCGGGGGCGGGACTTCTTCGCGCTCAACCGCGGCGCGGAGCGGTTCGACCTCGGGAAGCTCAAGGTTGTCGCGCCGGGGATGCGCCTGATCCACCGCGCCGGCCGCGGCCTGCAGGCGACGAACGCCGCGCTGCGCTGGCTCGGGCCGCGGATCACGAAGAACGTGGTGGACCTCGACCTCGCGCTGGCCGCCGAGGCGCTGGAGACGAACGAGCTCGCGGTCTCGGCGCCCGACGCGCCGCTCGTCGCGCTGCGCGTGGACGGCGTCGTCGCGGCGAAGGGACACGTCAACGGCGGCCGCCTCGGCCTCGAGATTCCGCGCGGCTGGCGCTGAGCGCGGCCCGCGCGGTTCGCCGCGCTCCGCGCCGCGTCGAGCGGCCTTGGCGCCTCGATGAACGGCGCCGAACGGCCCGCGGACGGCGCCGCGGCGGACGGCGGCGCCCCGGCCGCGGCGCATAATCGGCCGGTTCCCCTGATGGGAGTCCGCCGATGCGTCGCATCCTGCCTGCGTCCTGCCTCGCCGTCCTGATCGCCGCGTCTTCCTTCGCCCTCGCCGCCGGCCACGAGCCCCCGGCGCCGCCCGAGACCCCCGCGCCCCCCGCGCCGCTGCGCGCGGCCGCGGCGAAGATCATCGGCGCCGCGCGGAGCGGCGACCACGCCTGGCGCACGCTGGCGCGGCTCTGCGACGAGGTGGGCCCGCGCCTCTCCGGCACGCCGGCCTATCCGAAGGCGGCCGAGTGGGCCGCGGCGCGGATGCGCGAGCTCGGCCTCGCCGACGTGCGGCTCGAGCCGGTGACCGCGACGCAGTGGGTCCGCGGGACGGAGACGCTGTCGATCGTCGCGCCGGGGCCGGAGCGGCGGCTCGCCGTCGTCGGGCTCGGCCGCTCGGTCGGGACGCCGGCCGCGGGGATCACAGCGCCGGCGCTCGTCGTGCGCGACTTCGAGGAGTTCGAGCGCCGCAAGGACGAGGCGCGCGGCAAGATCGTCGTCTTCAACTTCGCCATGAAGGAGCAGCCGGAGATGTTCCGCTCCTACGGCGAGGCGGTCTCCTACCGCTGGACCGGCTCGTCGCGCGCGGCGAAGGTCGGCGCGGCGGCGATGATCGTGCGCTCGGTGACGACGCTGCGGGCGCGCGCGCCGCACACCGGCGTGATGGGCTACGAGGACGGCGTGCCGAAGATCCCCGGCGCCGCGGCGAGCGTCGAGGACGTCGAGGGGCTGCAGCGGCTGCAGGACGCGGGAACGCCCGCGACGCTGCGGCTGGTCCTCGACGACCGCGAGGGCGGGACGGTCGCCGAGGCGAACGTCGTCGGCGAGATCAAGGGAACGGAGCGCCCGAACGAGATCGTGGTGATCGGCGCGCACCTCGACAGTTGGGACCTCGCCTGCGGCGCGCACGACGACGGAGCGGGCGTGGCGATGGCGCTGGAGACGGTGCGCGTGCTGAAGGAGACGGGGCTGGCGCCGAAGCGCACGGTGCGCGTCGTGCTCTTCGACGGCGAGGAGTGGGGGATCGTCGGCGGCAAGGCGTACTTCGAGGCGCACCGCGGCGAGCTCAAGGCGCACCACGCGGCGCTCGAGGCGGACGCGGGCGGCTTCCGTCCGGTCGGCTTCAGCTGCGCCGGCGCTCAGGACCGCGTCGAGCGGATCGAGTCGTGGCTGCCGCTCTTCCAGCCGCTCGGCTCGCTCTGGCTGCGCAAGGGGGGCGGCGGCCCGGACATCGGCCCGCTCGCCAAGGAAGGGGTGACGTCGCTCGGCCTGACGACCGACAGCCGGCACTACTTCGACTACCACCACAGCGCGCTCGACACGGCGGACAAGGTCGATCCGTCCGAGCTCGACGACGCGGCCGCGGCCTACGCGCTGATGACCTACCTGCTCGCGAACGACTGACCCGCGGCGCTCTACCGACGACCGTAGGGGCGGCTGGCGCGCCACGATCGTCGCGTCCCCACTCAGGATTCCACCGCGCCTGCCGCCCGACTAGATTCACGCGCAATCCTGCCTTTCACGACGAAAGGCAACGTTTCGCGAGGTCCGCGTCGGGCGGCAGGCGCGATGGAATCTTGAGCGGGGACACGGCAATCGTGACGCGCCAGCCGCCCCTACGGGAGATCTAGGACGCGGGAGGAGGCGTTGCCGGCGGCGTCCACGACGCGCACCGTCGGGCGCTCGCCGGGACGCGGCGCGGGGATCCGCGCCTCCCACGTCGCGGCGACGGCGCCGATCCCCGACGCCGGCGGCGGCAACTCGACGAACGTGCCGTCTCCCGCCGAGATCTCCGCCTTCGCCAGGCGACCTCCCGGGTCGCGCGCCGCGACGACGATCGTCCACCACGCCTCGCCCGAAGCTCCCGACGCC
>JAJFTU010000148.1 GCA_021372775.1 bacterium
CGTCCTCTTCGCCCCCGGCGACCAGGCCGCGCTCGGCGCCGCGCTCGGCCGCTACCTCGACGACCCGGAGCTCCGCGCGCGGCACGGCGCGGCCGGCCGCCGCCGCGCCGTCGAGTCGTTCGACGTCGCGCGCGTCGCGGAGCGGTTCCTCGGTTATTTCGCAGCGACCGAATGAGAACGGTGGTTCAAGACGTCACTGCCGACCGTCCTTAGAAGCGCGGACAGCTCCCGCACTGGGAAAAGAAGCGCCCAGCAGACCGAGCAATGTCACCAGTGGAACGACGCCGGTCGGGCAGCTGAACGGCGCCGCTCCGATCATGTCGATCAGGCAGAACCACAGATAGCCGCGCACCGCGCGCGCAAATGGCCCGATTGGCGCGTCTTCCAGCGCTCTCAGGCGACGAAGCAACATGGCGACGGCGAAGACGAAATACGCGGCTCCGACGAGACCGCCGCGAACCAGCATATCCATCCAGCCGACATCGTTCGTCGAAACGAAGCGCAGCCCGAATTCGCGCGCCACGCCCGCGGCGGGGCCGTCTCCGAACACGAAACCCGCCCCCAGAACCGGTTGGCGGGAGAAGATCTTCCCCAGCGCATGGATCTGGAACATACGCGTGCTGAGGGACCCAAGAGTGTCCAAGGGACGGCCGTCCTGCGCCAAGTCGGACGACACGACACTGACACGGCCGCCGATGTAGGACCCAGAGCCGGTCAGCCAGACACACCCCGCGACCAGCGCGACGACCAAACCCCCCTGTATCAGCGTTCGCGCCGAAGTGGAAGCGCTTTGGCGCGAGTCCCGCAGGGCGAGCCAACCTACAGCCCCGGCAAGACCGAGCCATCCGGCCCGGAACCCAATCAAAGCCGCAGCCAAACCGAGAAGGCACAGCAGTGTGCTGCGCACCGCGGGACGAAAGAGATCAGCTTGGTAGAAAACGAGGAAGAAGGCAATGTAGAGGAGGAAGTAGCCCTGCGGCACCGTGCGGAAGAACCGCTGCCCCGCCACAACATAGGAATCGATCCGCACGCCGGGCAGGACAGTCTTCAGGTCGAAAAAGAACCCAAGGACCGGAACCAAGGCCACGATGCAACCGGCGGCGGCGAAGAGCCGAGTGCACCGACGGAGCTCCCTCTCGTCGATACGAACGAACAGGCAGAATAGGCCCAGTGCATAGAAGACGACGTCGTGGGCGCCGCGGACGCTGACCCATGGGGTCTGACCCCAGTTCAGGGATGAATAGACGATAAGCCCCGCGATTCCGGCAAGCAGCCCCAAGAGAAGCCGCGCGGGCAGAGTGGCCAGGCGGTCCCGCAGGGGTATGTCGCCCCGCACGACGCGCGACAAAACGAACAGGCCGAAGAGAGCCGTCAACGCAACGTCGTACGCGGGAAGCCCTATCGCCTTGTTCGTGTTCAGATCGACCAAGCCGAACACATTCGTCGCAACCGTCAGCACCACAAACAGGAATGCCGCCAAATCGTGCACGCACGCCATTCCAGCGATGAACAGAACAACAACCGCCGCGACCTCGCCGGGCGCGGAAAGCAAGAGCGGCGCGAAAATCGAAGCGAGAACGGTCAGAGCCAGAAGACTCGCGACAACAACGGTGGCCTGCCGGCCCCGCCGCACGCCCAAGACCGCCTGTGCGCCCCGAGCGATGCAGCCCCTCACCGAACCTCCGGTCATTGTCGAATCTCCCCGCAAGAGGGAGCTTACACGGAGCGCGCCTTCCGGCAACCGCCGGATCAGTCGCTCAGAGCGAGCCCAGGAGGGCGGCCGCGGTCGCGACCGCGCGGGCCGGCGTCGAGCCGACGGCCGTCTCGTCGGAAAGGACGATCCCCGCGTAGCCGCGCGCCAGAAGATCGTAGAGGTGGCAGACCTCGGAGCGAGTCGGCGCGTCGTGGCGCGCGAGGTGCTGCAGCACCTGCCCCGCCATCAGCGACGGGCAGGGCAGAACGCGCGGGTCGAACTCGTGGACGAACCGCGCCAGTTCCGGCAGACCGAGCTGCGCGCCGAGATCGCCGCGGCAGATCCAGACTTCGTCCGCCGCCGCCGCGATCGCCGGGAGCGCGTCGATCGCCTCGCGCCGCTCGATCTTCCCCGCGACGCGCGAGCCGGGACGCGCCGCGCGGACCCATTCCGCCTCGCGTCCGTCGAGCATGAACGAGAAGGCGATCGTCGCCGGCCCCTCCGGCAGCGCGGCGAGCGTCGCGCGGTCGCGCGGCGAGAGCCCGGCCAGACGCACCGGATGCTCGAGCAGGTTGATCCCCTTGCGCGGCCGGAGCGCGCCGCCGACGAGACAGCGGGCGACGATCTCTTCGTCCGCGCGGCGCTCGACGACGAAGCGCAACCGGCCGTCGTCCACGCCGAGCGTCTCGCCGACCCGCGCCTCGGCGAAGAGCTCCGGGTGCGGCGCCGGCAGCGCCCCCTCGCGCGCCTCGAGGGACAGCGCGAGCGTCTCCCCCGGCGCGATCCGCCGCTCGGAGAAGCCGCCGAGGCGCATCTTCGCCCCCTGCAGGTCGATCACCAGTTCGCGGTCCGGCGCCGCCGCGCGCACGGCGCGGGCCAGCCGCCCCGTCTCCTCGGGAGAGAGGTGCGAGGCGTTGAGCCGGAAGCCGGTGGCGCCGCTCGCCGCCAACTCCGCGGCGAGGTCCGAGGAGCGCGGGCCGAGCGTGGCCACGAGGCGGCGGGGCTTCGATTCGTTCATCGCGGATTCATCCCTGAGAATAGTGGCCTGATTGTCTTCCGCGCCGCGCCCCGCGGCCAGCGCCCCGCCCGGCCCT
The DNA here is from genome assembly GCA_021372775.1 of bacterium. Lineage (NCBI taxonomy): Bacteria > bacterium. The sequence goes on from JAJFTU010000148.1 coordinate 2,788, forward strand.
CGCCGGCCGCGGCCCCGTCCCGCGCGCGCGCCGTCCGCGTCACGCGAGGCGGAAGCGGGCGACGACCGGCGCGTGGTCCGACGGCTTCTCCAGCGCGCGCGGCGCGCGGTCCACGTCGCAGGACAGCGCGCGCTCGGCCAGCGAGGGCGTCGCCAGCAGCAGGTCGATCCGCGCCCCGAGGTTGCGGCGGAAGGCGTTCATCCGGTAGTCCCACCAGCTGTAGAGCTTCGGCTCGTCGTGGAAGCGGCGGAAGAGGTCCACGAGCCCCAGATCGAGCAGCCGGCGCAGGGCCGCCCTTTCCTCGTCGGTAAAGAGAATCGTCTCCGCGTAGTAGGCCGGGTCGTGGATGTCCCGCGCCTCCGGCGCGATGTTGAAGTCGCCGAGGACGACGAGCGGCTCGTCGGCGCCGCGCGCGGCGAGCGCCCGCGCCAAGCCGTCGAGCCAGCGCAGTTTGTAGGCGAACTTCTCGCTCCCCCGCTCCTGCCCGTTCGGCACGTAGACGTCGACGATCCGCACGCCGGCGACCGTCGCCGCGACGACCCGCGCCTGCGGGTCCCCTTCGTGCTCGGCGAGCCCCGCCTGCGGCGCCTCGAGCGGACGGCGCGAGAGCAGCGCCACGCCGTTGTAGGTCTTCTGCCCGTTGACCAGCGCGGCGTACCCCAACTCCTCGAACGCCGCCGCGGGGAACTCCTCGGCCGCGACCTTGAGCTCCTGCAGCGCCAACACGTCGGGACGCGCCGAACGCAGCCAGTCGAGCAGGTGCGGCAGCCGCGCGCGGACCGAGTTGACGTTCCACGTCGCGACCGAGAGTTCCTCGGCCATCAGTTCGGTTCCACGATCACGGCCGTGCCGTAGGCCAGGACCTCGGTGACCCCCTGCATCACGTCGTTGGCGTCGTAGCGGAACGCCACCACCGCGTTCGCCCCCCGCTCCGCGGCGTGGGCCAGCAGGAGTTCCAACGCCTCCTCGCGGGTCTTCTCGCACAGCTCGGAGAAGAGAGTGATGTTGCCGCCGACCAAAGTCTGCAGCGAGGCCCCCAAGGTGCCGAAGACGCTCCGCGAGCGGACGACGACGCCGCGCACCAGACCGAGGTTCCGCACGACGCGGTGCCCCGGCAACTCGTTGGCCGTCGTGACCATCGCGTGGTCGATCGTTCTCTCCATTTCAACCTCCGCTGAAATCATGCGCGGCGCGGCGCCGGAACGTCAATCTGTGTGTTAATACTTTGCACATGGGGCGCATCAGAGTCACCGGCGGATGCCGCGCCGCGCTGTTGGCGGCGCTCGCGTTCGTCGCCGCGCCGGCCTTGGGGAAGGCCGAGCCGGCGCCCGCGGGGGGGCCGCCGGGCGTCGTGAAGATCGCTGTATCGCCCTTCGAGCCGTTCGTCCACGAGGAGGGGGGCGAGTACGTCGGCTTCGACGCCGACGTCCTCCGCATGATCTGCGCGGCGAACGGTTGGACGCCCCAGTTCACGACGATGCCGTTCCGCGAGGCGCTCGGCGCCGTCGAGCGCGGCGAGGCGACGATCGCGGCCGGCGCCTTCTACGACGTCGAGGCGCGCCGCCGCGTCGTCGCCTTCTCGCGTCCCTACCTCGACACCGGCCTGGTCTTCGTCGTGCGCGCCGACGGCCCCTCGCCGAGCCGCGCGCGGCGCGTCGGCGTCAAGGCCGGGGCGACCGGCGAGGCCGAGGCCCGCGCCCGCTTCGGCGGCCGGGCCGACGTCAAGATCGTCCGCTTCGTCTCCACCGAGCGGTCGCTCGAGGCGCTGCTCGCAGGGGACGTCGACGCCGTCCTCAACGACTACATCAACTCCGTGGCCCTGATCGGCGACCGCTACGCCGGCCGCCTCGCCATCGCCAAGCGCTGGGGCGCGCCGTGGTTGCTGACGCACGACCGGCTCGCCTATCCGATCGACCCGGCGCGCCCCGACGTCAAGGCCGCGGTGGACGCGACGCTCGCCGAGCTCGAGCGCGGCGGCACGCTGGAGCGGGTCCGCGCGAAGTGGCTCCACGTCGAGATGCCCCCCGACTGGCGCCGCACGGCGCTGATCGCCGCGGTCGCGCTGGCCTGCCTCGCCTTCGCCGCCGGGCTGACGGTCGCGCTCGTCGTCGCCCGCGGCCGCGCCCGCGTCTTCAAGGCCTACTGGCGGCTGCTCGAGGCGTTCCCCGACGCGGTCCTCGTCTCCAGCGGCGGCACGTTCGTCTACCTCAACCGCGCGGCGCGGCGGATGCTCGGCGCGGCCGACGACGACGACTCCCGCGGCGTGACCCCCGAGACGCTCGGCCGCCTCGCCGCGGGCGCGGTCCCCGGCGAAGGGGCGCGCTTCACGCCGCCGGGCGGCGGCGAGACGCGGGACGTCGAGGTGTCGGCGACGCCGGTCGAGTTCCACGGCCGCGCGGCGACGCAGTGGGTCCTGCGCGACGTCACCGACCTGCGCCGAGCGCGGGCCGAGCTGGCCGCGACGTTCGAACGCCAGTCGGAGCTGCTCCGCTTCCAGGAGCAGATGCTCGAGACCGCGGCGGCGTTCATCGCCGTCGTCGACCGGAGCGGCCGCGTGCGGCTCTGGAACCGCGCCGCGGAGCGGCTGACCGGCGTCGGACGCGACGAGGCCTGCGCCGCGGGGAACGTCTGGGCGCCGCTGCTCGGCGACCAGGAGGACGCGTTCCGCGACGCGCTGGAGGACGCCCTCACCAGCAAGCCGCCGCTCGACGGCACGCCGTTCGACCTGCGGACGAAGGACGGCGAGCCGCGCGTCCTCGCCATGTTCGTCGGCGCGATGGGGGGCGAGGACGACCCGCCGCTCGTCGTCGTCGGCGTGGACCAGACCGCGGAGCGCGCGCTGGCCGAGCAGCTCGAGCAGAGCCGCAAGCTGGAGGCGATGGGCCGCCTCGCGGCCGGCGTGGCGCACGAATTCAACAACATGCTGCAGGTGATCATCGGCAGCGCGGAGCTGGTCGCGCTGAACGCCGCGCCGGAAACCCGCGCGCGGGTGGACCAGATCCTCGACGCCGCGGGGAACGGCGCGGGGCTCGCGCGGCAGCTGCTCCTCTTCGGCCGCCGCCAGCCGCTGAAGCGCGAGCCGTACGACGTGGACGACCTGGTGGCCTCGACCGCGCGGATGCTCCGTCCGCTGCTCGGCGAGAAGATCCACCTCGAGCTGCGCGGCGGCGGCGCCGGCGCCGTGCTCGCCGACCGCGCGCAGTTCCAGCAGGCGCTGATCAACCTCGCCGCCAACGCGCGGGACGCGATGCCCGACGGCGGCCGCTTCGTCCTCTCGACCGAGCGGCGCGAGGTGGGCGAGGACGAGGCGCGGCGCGCCGTCGGCCTCTTCGCCGGCGAGTGGGTCGTCGTCGCCGCCGAGGACACCGGCGTCGGCATGCCGGCGGAGACGATCGGGCGGATCTTCGAGCCGTTCTTCACGACGAAGCCGGTCGGGCGCGGCACGGGGCTCGGCCTCGCCGCGGTCCACGGCATCGTCGCGCGGCACGCGGGGGTGATCACCGTCGAGAGCGGCCCGGGGCGCGGCGCCCGCTTCGCGATCTACCTCCGCCCCGCCGAAGTCGGGGCGGGCCGGACGGCGACGGTCGTCGCGCGGGCGCGTCGGACGGGAGAGACGATCCTGCTCGTCGAGGACGATCCGGAAGTCCGCGAGATCCTCGCCGGCGGCCTCGCCGCGCTCGGCTGGGACGTCCGCGCCGCGGAAGGGGCGGCGTCCGCGCGCAACCTCAACCTGACCTCCGCGCCGGCGGCGCTCGTCTCCGACGTCCAGCTCGCCGACGGCTCGGGGCCGGAAATCGCGGCGGCCCTCCGCGCCCGCTTCCCCGGCATGCCGGTGCTCTTCGTCACCGGGCACGGCGCGGCGGGCTTGGACGACTGTCCGGGCGGGCCGACGGTCGTGCTGTCGAAGCCGTGCACGCTGAGCGAGATGTCGGAGGCGCTGCGCTCGCTCGTCGCCCCGGAGCACGCGGCGAAGGTCTGACGCGCGGGGCGCTCAGCGGAAGAGCAGCCGGCGGACGAAGCGCGCGTCCGGCGGTTCGTCCGGCGGCAGCTCCGCGACGTCCTCGTCGAGCACGCCCCTCAGGTACGGCGCCGCGGCCCCGAGGCCGAGTTCCTCCGCGCAGCGCGCGAACGTCGCCTCGTCGGCCAGAAGGTCGATCGCCCGGCGCGCCTCGTCGCGCGCCAGCGGCTTGGGCCGCGCTCCGTCGCCCAGCGCGAGACGCGCGATCGAGGTCAGCGCGACGGCCGACCAGTCGACGTCGAGCGCCGACTCGCGCCGCGCCGGAACGGGATCGAGCTCCGGCAGTTCGGCGGCGCCGGCGCGCAGCGTGTCCTCGAGATACACGCCGAAGGCGGCGGCGACGGCCAGCGTCTCGTCCCACGTTTCGAGATCCTCGAGCGTGCGCGGCGGGCGCCGCAGCGCGCCGTCGGCGAAGACCGGCCGCGGCTCGAGCAGCCCGTCGAGCGTCTCGCCGAGCGGCGCGTCGAGCCGCCGGCGCGCCAGGTGCACGCGCGACAACCAGCCCCGCTCGAGCCGCCGCGCTTCCTGCACGCGCTGCAGCACCGCGCCGACGCCGGCGTGGTTCAGCTCGAAGACCGAGAGCCCCGCCAGCGCGCGCGGCCCGAGCTCGGCCACGCGGTCGCCGAACAGCTCGGCCAGGCCGAGGTTGATCATCGAGAGGGCCGTGCGGAGGCCGTTGCGGTGCGTTTCCGGCTCGCCGAGCGGCTCGAGGCCGGCGACGGCGAAGCGGTTGCCGAGGCGGGCGACGTCGGCGAAGAGCCGCTCGAGCCGCTCGGGCGGCAGGCCGCGCGCCGCGGCGGCGAGCGCCGGCAGCGCCCCTTCGGCGAGCGGCGCGGGAACGTGCGCCGCAGGACGCTCTTCCTCTTCGGGCGACGCCGCGGACGCCGGCGCGGGAAGCGCGCGGACGCGCTCGACGAGCCGCGCGCGCTCGGCCGGATCGCTCTCCGGCCCGCCCGCCCAGACCTCCATCGCCTCGTCGAATTCGGGGAACCCCTTCTCGGCGAGGCGCGAGCCGCGCCGCTCGAACGCCGTCTCCGCCAGCTCCGGCGGCACGGCCCACATCACTTCCTCGAGCAGCGCCTCGTACGCCGCGCGGTCGCGCTCCCGCAGCCGCGCCAGCCCTTCCCACAGCGGCCCCGCGGCCTCCTCGAGCTCGTCGTCGCGCAGCTCGACGAAGTACGTGCCGTCGAGCGTGGAGAGCGGGCGGTCGGGGGGCTGGAACGCCGGGTCGCTCGACTCGTCGAGCTTGTAGACGCGGAGGATTTTGGAGAGGAGCAGCACGACGAGCTGCTCGTCCGCCTCGCGCAGGAAGCGGACGACCGTCTCGGGGTCGGCCTCGTGCATCGCGGCGAGCCAGCGCGCGGCGCGCGCCGGGTCGAAGTCGTCGCGGCGCCAGGCGTCGACGTCGAAGAAGAACTCCGTCTGGTCGGTCGAGGCCAGCGGCAGCAGCGCCAGCGCGTCGTCGAGGCCGGTTTCGACGATCGTGAGGTAGAGATCGGCGGCCGGCAGCGACCGCACCAGCTCCGCCGGGCGCGGCGCGGAGAGGATCGCCTCCACGCGCGCCGCGGGGGAAAGGGAGAGGAGACGCCGTCTCTGGTGGATCAGCCCGCGCGTGCGCTCGTCCATGCGTCGATTGTGCCGCCCTTGGGCGGGCGGGACAACGGATTCCGCGGCGCGGAACGAGGGGAGAGTCGCGGAGCGGGCGCGCGCGGCGCCGCCGCGCGTCAGGCGCCCGGGAGCTGCCCGGCGGCGAGCGCGGCGGCGACCGCGAGCGCGGTGGCGCCGATCAGCACGCCGGCGACGACCGAGGCGCGCGCCGGGCGCACCGGCAGGTGGACGACGACGAACCCGCTGTCGCGGTCCCACGTCGTGCGGCGCTCGACGCCGAGCCGGGCGTAGGCGAGGACGTTGGCGACCACGCCGACGATCGGCAGCCCGAGCCCCTGCCCGCGCCAGGCGACGAGCGCGCTGCGGCGCAGCGCCTCGCGGTAGGTCGGCAGCGATCCGTCGGGGAAGCGGACGACGATCCCGAGCAGCCACTTCCCCGGCGTCGCGCCGAAGCGGGACATCATCCACGCCTCGAGCAGCGCGTAGAGGAGCGTCGCCGGGGGCGCGAAGAACGCCGGCGAGACCTTCTCGAGCGCGACCCCCGCCGCGGCGAGGACCGGGGCGGCGGCCGCGGCGAGGATCAGCGCGAAGAGCAGCATGTCGAACGAGCGCGCCCAGTAGCGCAGCCAGGGGCGCGGCGGACCGGCGGCGAAACGGGGCGCCTCGGCGACGGGGAGCGGCGCGGCGAACGCCGCCTCGCCGAAGACCTCTTCCGCGGAACGCCACGAGGGCATCCCTTCGCGGAAGACCATCGCGTCGCGCGCGATCTCCCCGCGGGCCATCATCCGCCGCAGTTCGTCTTCGCCGACCGGGCCCGCCTGGGCGAGCCCGCGGTAGAAGAACCACTCCACGCCGCCGTTCTCTTCGCTCACGCCCGCCATTCTTGCGGCCGGCGGCGCGCGGCGCAAAGTCGCCCGCCCCCGCGCCGCCGCTCAGGGCTCGGCGTCCCGTTCGCAGGCCAGCCGCAGCCACGCCGTCAGCTCGTCGTCGATCTCCTCGAGCCGCTCGACGACGACGCGGTGGGTCAGCCGGTCCTTCTTGGCCAGTCCCCCGGTCTCGACGAGCCGGCCGCCCCCCTTCTCGGCGCCGAGCGCGAGGTCGAGCTCGATCCGCGTCCGCGAGGCGGGCTTGATCTCGGCGACGACGTGCCGGCGGTGGATCGAGACCGCGGTCGTCGTCGGGCAGATCCGGACGTCGTCGGCGATCGAGCAGGCGAGGCGGGCCAGCGCTTCGTAGAGCGGCCGCAGGGCGGCCTTGGGGCCGGAGAAGAGGGCGTCCACCAGACGCGGCGCGGCGGCGAGATAGGTCTCCTCGTCGGCGAACGCGCGGCCCCGCCCCGCGACGCACTCGACGATCAACCCCGCCGTGGCCCCGCCCAGCTTGTGGCGCGTCTTGAGCCAGACCAGCCGCTCGCGGTCGCCCGCCGGCCCTTCGCGCCGCACGACCTCGATCCACGCGGCGAGCCCCCGCCCGGTCCGCGCCTCGAGATTCGCGGTCATCGACCGCATGTGCGCGACGAGCGGATGCACGCCGAAGACGATCCCGGTCGGCTGCTCCATCATCCGTCCCTCCGTCGTCCCCAAGATACGGCCGCGGCGGGATCGCATGGACGCGCAGGACGCAAAACGCCGCGGCCCCGATGCGGGCGCGCGGCGCCGACCGGACGCAGTTCCCCGAAGCGGGAACGGAACCGCCGATCGGAACTGGACCTTCGCCGCGCCCGCCGTATTGGAGAGCGGACCCGCGCTTGCCGCTCCAAGTCGGCGGAGCGCGCGCTCGCGAGAGGTTGTCCGGCGGCGGCCGCCGGGGGCGCCGCGGACGATGGCGTTGCGGATTGGCGGGAGCCCGCGTAATTTAACCTTGAGGTTAACGGCATGATCCTCCGTCGGATCGGGCGCGCGGACTGGGACGTCTGCGGCATCTGCAACGACGACGAGGAGCGGACATGCGACGTCCTGGACCTCTTGGTGGATCACGCCGACGGAGCGACCTGTCTCGCGTGGCTGCGGAAGAGCATCGCGGAGCACGGGCCGCCCGGGAACAAGGAGAAGTCGCGGCGGCTGAGCCAGTACATCTACGAGCTGAAGCACAAGCAGCTGCGCCTGTTCTACTTTTTCGACGAAGGTCGCTTGATCGTCGTCGCCCACGGCGCCGCAAAGCCGAGCGAGAAGGTGCTGAAACGACACGTCGCCCGCGCGGAACAGCGCCGCCGAGCGTACATGGAAGCGCGCCGGACGGGCGACGTCACCATCATCGACGCTGCGGAGACGCCCCATGGCCACTGAGCGCTACCGGAAGTTCATTCGTGAATCGGAGGCCAAGCCGGAATACGCGGCGGCGGCCGTCATCTACGACTTCACCGAGGACGTCTGGAGTCTGATGGAAATGCAGGGGCTCTCCCGCTCCGAACTCGCGGCCCGGCTGAACGCCTCGCCGGCCTACGTGACGAAGATCCTGCGCGGCAACGCCAACTTCACGCTCGTCAGCATGGCGAAACTCGCCGCGGCTCTCGGCGCGGAGCTTCGCGTCCACCTCGCCGAGCGCGGCGCGCGCGCCGACTGGCGGGATGTGGCGAGCGCGGAACCGAAGTCCGAGGAGGGGCCGCCGTCGTTCGAGGCGGCCTGCACGTTCCGTCCCGTCCGAGGAAAAGCAGATGCCGATGCCCCCGCTGCAGCTTAGGCGCTCGTTCTACGAGAAGATCGAAGTCGAGGCCGACCTCGGCCACAAGCCGGGCGAGGGATCCTCGAGCGTCGAAACGGAGATCTCCCTGCAGTCCGACAAGAGCGGGAGGAAGTGGTTCGTCGTCCTGACCATCCGCGCGCTGCCGTCCGCGGACGGGTCTCGACCGCCGTACAGGATCCACCTGCGGTGCGTCGGCGTCTTCGAAATGCCCGAGCCGAAGAAGACGCCGGACGCGGCGAAGCTCGTGGGCGCGACGGGCGCTTCGATTCTCTTCTCGGCGGCCCGCGAGTTCATCGAGATGGTGACGTCGCGCTCGGCATGGGGCGCGTTCCGGCTCCCGACGAAGAGTTTCGCGGACCTCTCCTTCGAGAAGCAGGAAGAGCCGCCCAGGACGTCGAAGGCGCGGGGAACCGGGCTCGGAGACGTGCGGGGCGAGTCGAGGGCCGGAGCGCGTCGGAAAAGACCGAACCGCAAGTCTTGAGAGCGAAAGCGCGATGAACGGGCCCGACGGGTCGCGGGGGCGGGACTGTCCGCGGAGAGTGGAGGCGCCGATCGGAGTCGAACCGATGATGAGGGTTTTGCAGACCCTTGCCTTACCACTTGGCTACGGCGCCGTGCCGCAAAGAATAGGGGCAACCCGCCCGCCCGTCAAAGGAGCCCGAGCCGGGCGGCGGTCCGCCGCGGTCCGGGCGATCGCCGCGCCCCCGGCCGGCGCCGCGGGGCGCGCAATTCGCCGCGTCGGAGGCGGCGGCGGACGGGATCGGCGGTAACCTGCGCGGCATGGACGAGGAGCGTTGGGAGGCGCCGGTCGGCGCGATCGAGTTCATCGCGGACTTCGGCCGGGCGCTCCACCGCTTCGGCTCGTCGGCCCCGCGCGTCGAGGAGGCGCTCGAGGCGCTCGCCCGCCGCTTCGCCGTGCGCGCCGAGTTCATGGCCACGCCGACGGCGATCTTCTGCGCCTTCGGGAAAGGGGCGGAGCAGCGCACGCTGCTCGCGCGGGTCGAGCCGGGGGACGTCGACCTCGAGAAGCTCTCGCTGCTCCACGCGCTCTCGCACGACGTCGTCACCGGCGACGCGCCGTTCGAGGAGGCGCGGCGCCACCTCGCCCGGATCGTCGACCAGCCGACGCGCAGTCACTGGGCGGTCGTGCTCGCGTCGTACGCCGGCGCGTCGGCCGCCTCGACGCGGTTCCTGCAGGGGGACCTGCCCGAGGCCGCGGTGGCGGCGATCGTCGGCCTCGCCACCGGGCTGCTGGCGCTGGCGGCCGCGCGCCGTCCCGCCTTCGCGCGGATCTACACGCCGGTCGCCGCGACCTGCGCCGCGTTCCTCGCCGTCGCCCTCTCGCGCTGGATCGGCGTCGCCTCGACCTACGTCGCCACGCTCGCCGGGTTGATCGTGCTGATCCCCGGGCTGCCGCTGACGGTGGCGATGACCGAGCTCGCCTCGCGCCATCTGAGCTCCGGCGTCTCGCGTCTCTTCGACGCCGGCGTGACGTTCCTCAGCATCGGATTCGGCGTGGCGCTCGGCACGCAGGTCGCCGACGTGCTGCTCGGGGACGTGCCGTCGGCCGCGCCGCACGCGCCGCCGGGCTGGACGGAGCTCGCCGCGCTGCTCGTCGCGCCGGTCTGCTTCGGGCTGCTGCTCAAGGCGCGGTTCCGCGACCTCGGCTGGGTGCTGCTCGGCAGCGTCGCGGCCTACGGCGGCACGAGGCTCGGCGCGGCGGCGGTCGGGCCGCAG